>PCVT01000032.1:991-6729 GCA_002787075.1 Parcubacteria group bacterium CG11_big_fil_rev_8_21_14_0_20_41_14 | reverse complement strand
GACAAGACCGCGAATTCGGAAAGCGACAAGACCGCGAACGAAAGCGGCAGGTTCGCTCCCAGCGGACTTGTCGCTGGCTCTCAATCACGCGCATCAATTAAACAAAGCATTTCAGACGGCTCTATTCATATCATAATCGGCACGCACGCGATTATACAAAAAGATGTCGCGTTCAACAAGCTTGGACTTATCATTATTGATGAACAACACAGGTTCGGAGTTAATCAGAGAAAAGAATTAAAAAACAAATGTCAAATGTCAAATGTGAAATGTGAAATGTCAATTCCGCATCTGTTATCCATGACCGCGACCCCGATTCCCCGCTCTCTTGCTTTGACGCTTTACGGAGATTTGGATATCTCAACTATCAAGCAAATGCCGATTGGACGGAAAAAAATTGATACCAGAGTGGTTGAAGAAAAAAATCGCGATAAGGCATACGCGTTTATCAGAGCAAAGATCTCCGCAGGACAGCAAGTGTTTGTTGTTTGTCCTTTGATTGAAGAATCAGATGCTTTGGGCGTTGCGTCTGCCACAGAAGAATATGGAAAACTTAAAAAAACAATTTTTCCGGATATCGCGATTGGACTTTTGCATGGACGACTTAAAACTGATGAAAAAGAGCGCGTAATGCACGAATTCAAAAACGGACAAACCAGCGTGCTTGTCACAACCGCAGTTGTTGAGGTTGGAGTTGATATTCCGAACGCGTCTATTATGATGATTGAAGGCGCTGATAGGTTTGGTTTGGCGCAATTGCATCAATTCCGCGGAAGAGTAGGCAGAGGCGCGCATCAATCATTTTGCTTTTTGTTTACTGATTCAAAAAGCGCGCAAACGCGGAAACGATTGAACGCGTTTGTGCGGGCGCGCGATGGATTTGAAATCGCGGAACTGGATTTGCAATTGCGCGGTCCGGGAAATATGTATGGCACAGAGCAATCCGGCATTCTTGAAAATTTGAAAATCGCGACTTTGACTGATGTTGATTTGATTGGTGAGGCGAAAAAAATTGCGAAAAAATTATTAACGATTGATCCAGATTTGAACGCGCATCCGACCCTGCGCTCTAGTGTGCAAACGCAATCCCAAGCACTTCATTTTGAATAAAAACAAAGCGACCCTGCCACCGGGATTGGGAGCGACAAGGCCACGAGCGGCAGGTTCGCTCCCAGCGGACTTGTCGCTGACGCAAACGCGCCTTGCCAACTCAATCTTTTTTATGTTATTATCTAAACAACAGAGCAAATGTTGTTTTCTAGTTGTTTTACATCGGGGAGGAAAAAGCAATGAGCAACAATACTCGCGGACAGAGGACTGATAAACATGGATCAGAACAAAATCTGGTTCGCAGGGTAAGACAATCTCAAGAACCCGGCGCATATGCTGGCTGGGGAGACAAGGGCTGGGAACAAAGCGAACTTGAAATCAAAGATACGCGAGGAAGGAAGCCGAAAAAGTAAAAAACAGTACCTAGTACCGTTTTAATTTGACCAACAGGGCAATGACAGTGATCATTGCTCTTTTTTTATCCCCAAAATCTCAAGCATTTCCGCAAGAGTTGAAATTTGATTTATTGACGGGATTGCTTCGCTCCCTCCGGTCGCTCGCAATGACAGCGACGGGCCATATATCTTTTCAAACCCCAAGCGCTTTGCTTCTTCAACGCGGTGCGCAAAGTGCGCCACAGGCCGCACTTCTCCGGCTAAGCCGATCTCGCCGAGCGCGACTGATTTTTGCGGCATTGCCTGGTTTGATAGTGATGAGGCAATAGCCAAAGCCGCGGCCAAATCAAGGCCAGGATCTTTCACTTTCAAGCCGGAAACAATATTCAAAAACACATCTTGATTATCGAGCTTTAGCCCGGCCCGGCGGGCAAGCACTGCAATCAGCAATTCCAAACGGGACAAATCAAATCCGCTAACAGCTCGTTTTGGATAGCCATATGATGTCTTGTTCGTAAGGGCCTGAATTTCTATCAAAAACGGCCTGCTTCCTTCCATTACCACGCTAACTACTGAGCCAGCAATCGCGCCACGCTGGCCCGAAAGAAACATTTCAGAAGGATTTTTTACTTCTTGAAGGCCCTTTTCCGACATACTGAACACGCCAACTTGATTAGTTGGGCCGAACCGATTTTTGGTACTCCGCAACAACCTGTGCTCATGGAACCGATCCCCTTCCAAATACAAAACCACATCAACCATATGCGCTAATGTCTGTGGCCCGGCCGCGTATCCTTCTTTTGTCACATGGCCTATGACGATTATTGGAATATTTTCTTGCTTAGCTATTTGCAACAATTGCGACGCACACGCTCGCACTTGATTGACATTGCCACTTGTGCCATCTATGTCCTCATCAAAAATAGTTTGGATTGAATCAACAATCACCAAATCTGGCTTATGCTTTTTTATGTTCGCGATGATTGATTTCACGCTTGTGTTGGCTAAAAAGCGCAAATTCTGGCTAGAAGCGTTAAGACGATTCAAGCGAAGAGCGATCTGATCTGGCGACTCTTCGCCAGCGATGTAGAGGACAGAGGCAGAAGAACCCCCCCTTAATCCCCCCCTGTGTACAGGTGGGGAAATTTTTGATGAATCCCCCTGAGTACAAGGAGGGGAAATTTTTGATGAATTCCCCTGAGTACAAGGAGGGGAAATTAAAGCGCACGCGATTTGCAGAACCAAGGTTGATTTGCCGATTCCTGGGTCTCCGGCAAGTAATACAAAAGAGCCGGGTACAAGCCCGCCTCCTAACACATTATTGATCTCCTGGATTGCGATTGGAATGCGCTCAAGTGGCGTGGACGACGCGATAGAAACAGATTCAGTGGGAAGAGAGGCGTGTTCTGATTCCTCTGCAATAGTGCCCCATTTGTTGCACTCATCGCACTGGCCTTGCCATTTTGAGTATTGCGAATCGCAATGCGAGCATATGTATAAGCTCATTATTTTGATAATTCATTAATAATCGCGGCTTCTAAATCTTGATATGACGAAACTCCGACTAATCCCACATCCCCTATCACTATTGTCGGGGTTGAGTCAATTCCAAGGGCTTGGCCTTCGCGAAAATCCTGCTCAACCAAGTTTTCTATTGTATCATCTTGCAAACACTGAGTAAAGGCCAATGTATTAAGACCGAACAACTGGGCTCCGCTTTCAAAAGCAGCATCACTTAAAATGTTTTGATTATTAAAAAGCCAGTCATGATATTCCCAGAATTTTTCTTGGGCTTTGGCGCATCTTGCCGCGATTGCTGCTTGTTTTGAAGAGGCAGACAAAAATGGAAAATCTTTCCATACTAATCGCACTGAACTTTTGTATTTTTCAATTGCCCTATTCAAATCCGCGCTTTGGGCTTTGCAGGATGGACAATTGAAGTCCGCGTATTCATATATTGTTATTTTCGCGCTGCTTGGACCTGTTCTCGGGCTTTGCTCGTATAATATTGGACGCGTAATTCCTGAAAAATCAAATTCTTTCTCCTGATTTGAGCGGTTGCGGATTATGTCTATGCCAAAAACAAGCACTATGAGCGCTCCAATGGCTAGAAAAATTGTGATGATTTTATTGTTCATGTTTTTCTTTGTGTCATTGCTTCTAATCAATCAGAGGTGAGACCTTTTGAAAAGGTCTCACCTCTTTTACGCCTCTTTTGCCAATTATCTAAGCCGAATGCTATTGATCCTGCCGGAAACGCGGTCAGTAAAATACAATTCTGACCCATCATCTGAAATCATTATGTTCTCAATGGTAAAGGATGATTGATTCTCAGTTTCAGGAAACGCGATTGGAGTTGATTGGTTGTTGATTAAATCAATTTTGTATATTGTATCTGGAACTGTCTGGGTTTGCTCGCGGAAAATTCCGCTTCCTTGATCCAAATACTGCGGAACAGCGCAATATACAGTGTCTTCAGACGCGAAACTGCATTTATCTGGCCAGGTTTGCACTTGCAATGATCTGTTCCCTAATCCGATATTGTCGCCTTCTGCGCCTGAAATATAAAGGACTGGATTATAGTTTGTGCTTTCATTATACACGCTGTATAAAATCTGCTTGCCTTTTGGAGACCAGGCGCCTTCAAATCCTATTCCATTTGTTTGCAAGGATAAATTATTCTCTTCGTTGAATCCGATGAAAAAGACCTCTTCTCCAAATGAGGATGTTGGATTGCGATAGGTCGCGATTACTTGGTTGTTCGGTGACCAGTCAACTTTCACGTTTCTGGATTCTTTTCCTAATGGCTGGATTAATTGCTGGCCTTGGCCATCTGGGCTTGATGTGATTATCCATCTATCGTCTTCTGAAGCTCCTATGTATTCATATGCTAATTGGTTGTCATCTGGCGAAAATGTGAATTCTTGGGCTTCTCTTGGAAGCGTTGCTTGCTGGCCTGTTTCAAAATTATAATATATGTTTGATTTGTCTGGAAATTCTAATATTGCTGTGTCTCCGTTATGGGACCAGGCAGCGCTTTCTACTGATCTGAATATTTCGTCTGAAAGAAGCGATGGGTTTGAGCCCGGGGTTACGCGGTAGAATTTCTCGTCTCGCCAGTCATAATAGTTAAAATTGCCTGATGAGGTCATTGCGCTGAAGTCCGCGCGCGTTGGCGTGATTTGCTTGGCTAGAGTTCTTGAGCCGGACGCGACTATGTCTGGGCCTGGCGCTTGGGGCGTTTCTTCTGGTACTAGGGTTGATGGGCGTTGAGTGGTGTCAATGACTTGTCCGCCTGGACCTTCTTGGGTCTGGGGTAGTTGGCCTTGTTCTTGTGTTTGCGTGGTTCTGCCCGGAATATAGCTTTGGCTTGGGGCTTTGAAGAATAACGCCCAAATTATCCAGGCCATGATTAAAACTATGGCGATAAAGCCGAGGATTTTTAGGATTAGTTTTGTGCGGTCGGACATAATTTTATTTTAAAACAATCTTTTTTTTATTTTGCAAAAAGTTATCTTTAGAAACAATGTTTCTGCCAATTTTACGTTCAATCTGTTTTCTCGCTCCCCCTGCTATCTGTCCGCCAACTCGAGCGTCGTCTTTAAGCCTAGGCACACCGCGCGAATCTTTTGTGCGATGTATTTCAGTAGTTGTTCTTTCTGAAAGCATGGTTAAAATCAATTCAAAATCATCCATATGGTCGCGCAGATTTTCTAGCTTTAATCCTTTTAATTTTTTGTATTCTGATGGAATAATCCCAAAACACGCTTTACTAATCTCCGCGGTTAAAATTTCATAATCTTTTTCTTGCTCTGCGCCGCGATTTTTCCACTCATCTGTCAAATCTTTTCGTACTGCTATTGAACGCACCCGTTTGTCTATCCAATCTTTTGGATATCCTTTTTTTTCATACAAATTTCTCATACGATCCATGGCCAATTCCGGATTCTGGATTTCATCTACGCGCTCTTTGCCGACCGCGGCCAGCCAACGCTTGAATGGCTCTGCTTTTTTGGATGGAATTGATTGGATAATTCGAAATATTCCTTCTAAATTTGCGCAATTCATCCTTTGTTTGCCTCCTTTTGTTTCAATTTCAAGGGTATGGACAATTTGTCCATACCCTTTGGATAATTCTTGGTCTCTGCGACGCATTTTATTGATATAATCTTTCACATTCGCGCTATCAATAAGCGCCAAAACCACATCTTCCACTGCAAAATGCCACTGTTTTTTATATAAAACGCGTCGTACTTCTTTCTGCTCAAAAATCGCGATTTTAGTTGTTTGTTT
>PCVT01000032.1:0-970 GCA_002787075.1 Parcubacteria group bacterium CG11_big_fil_rev_8_21_14_0_20_41_14 | reverse complement strand
TTAGGATTAATTTTGTACGGTCGGACATAATTTTATTTTAAAACAATCTTTTTTTTATTAAAAACGACTCCTGACACCGTTTTTCCTCTTTTTGTCTTCTTTTGTGATAAAGGAAAATGGGTCATGTCCCCATTATCTCCATTATCTTTATCCATTATCTTTATCCCTAATCATAGCTGGAGGCTTCTGACAAATCTATATTTAGTTCATAACCTCCATTCAAATCATTAAAGCTAATCAAACTATTTAAAGACATCTCTTTATATATTTTACGATCCTTGCCTGTATAAAATGTATCATCCCATTGACCTAGTTCATCATTAACTAAAATTTTTAAATAGTAACCCAAAATTTTATCAGCAGCCCTTATACACCTATCACCCGCAAAACCATCTGGTCTGGGTACTCTATAAAAACCTGGTTTACTGCGAAAAGTTTGCTCTGATATAGATGTCTTTTCACCTCCTGTGCAATATCTGACAAGCTCAATTTTCTCTAAATATCTATCACTCCATGGAATAAGCTGAATAGGAGGCATGATAATATCTCCATATACCACGGCATTTAGACAAACATTGGCAACACACACATCATCACCAGTACAATAATCCCCAGTACAATCATATACTTGCTCTAATTTTCCGGTTGCTCTATTTATCGCATACACTTCATGTTTTCGTCCGCAATATGCATATTCCCGACCTCCGTTTACTAGCTTATCCGGATAATTACCTTTTTCGTATATTTTTAAATCAGCACCACTATCTTCCTTCTTTTTTAACTCAAGGCTATTGGCGCATGTCTCCCCAATTTCATAATCAAACCTCCCTACCGGATCCACTTTTGGCAACCGCAACGCCACTAACCGCGGAGTTATAGTGTTCAAGATAATATAGGAAAGCAACGCCAGCATAAGCCCAATTACAGCGCCGAAGATGCGTTTTTTTGCTGCTCCGGTTTTATCGCTTGA
>PCVT01000019.1 GCA_002787075.1 Parcubacteria group bacterium CG11_big_fil_rev_8_21_14_0_20_41_14 | reverse complement strand
GGTTGATAAGAATGCCAATATTATTGATATCGGCGGCGGAGATTCCAAACTTGCCGACAAACTTTTAGAGCTTGGTTTCAAAAATATATCAGTATTGGACATTTCCGCCAAAGCTTTGGAAAAAGCAAAAACAAGACTTAGAGAAAAAGGTAAATCAGTTATTTATATCGAAGCTGACATTTTAGAATTTGACGCGGGATCTCGCTTTGATATTTGGCACGATAGAGCCACGTTCCATTTTCTAACCAAAGAGAAAGACATTGTTCGTTATGTTGAAATTGCGGGCAAGTTTATAAAATCAAGTGGTTATCTCATCATATCAACCTTTTCTACGAATGGGCCGAAAAAATGTAGCGGGTTAGACATTATGCAATACTCCGAGGATTCAATAAAAAAGACCTTCCAAAAGGATTTCAGTCATATGAGGAGTTTTGAGGAAATTCATACAACGCCGTTTAATACAAAACAAAACTTTTTATTTAATGTATTCAAAAGAAAATAAGATTTAAAACTATGGAATTCGATTACACTACAACAACAGCAAAAACTTTTGACGAGGCGGTTTTAAGCGTGCAAGGCGAAATTGCCAAAGCTGGTATGCGGGTTTTATATGTTCATAATGTGCAAGAAACTTTAGCCGAAAAAGGTTTTGAACGAGAGCCGTTTAAGATTGTTGAATTTTGCAATGCAAAGTTTGCCAACGAATTTTTGAATAAAGATATTAAAATCGGCCTTTGTCTGCCCTGCAAGATAAATGTTTATACCAAAGACGGACAAACTTTCATTTCCGGCATGCGACCGATTATTCTGCCGCAGTTTTTCCCGCAGGCCGATTTGGGTGAAAGGCCGAAAGAAATTGATCAAATTATTCAAAACATTATCAATAACGCGAAATAGCTTATGAAAAAAATCTTTTTTATCGTAATTTCTCTTTTTGTTTTCAGTTTTGCCTTACCCCCCAATTTTTCTTTGGCTCAAGGAATGATGGGAAATAATATGATGGGTGGAAATAGTACGGCAGAACAAAGTGATGATGGTCACACCGTCCGCGAAGAAGCCGAGGGGAAAGCGGTTTGGGAAAAACTCCAAGCTAAAGAGTTGCAATGTGAGGATTTGACAGATGAAAATTTTGGCGCGCTTGGTGAATACTTTATGGGTCAAATGATGGGGGCATCTCATGAAGCAATGAATACCATGATGATTCAGACGATGGGTGAACAAGGTGAGGAGCAAATGCATATTGCCATGGGCAAACGAATGAGTGGTTGCGAACCCAATG
>PCVT01000177.1 GCA_002787075.1 Parcubacteria group bacterium CG11_big_fil_rev_8_21_14_0_20_41_14 | reverse complement strand
TTTGTCGGGTTTGTTGGTAACCCTGGGAGCTGGAATATTCCGCACCAAGTACAGTTTTTGCATCCACCTGGTTCCAGTCTTTACCTTGTTCCTTAAAATACGTTGCTAGATCAATATATGTCTGTGGGAACCAGAACGAGTTTACTTTCAGGGCTACATCATACATTTGTTGTTCGCTAGCACCGTTTTTGGCCAAAAGTTCTAAGAGTCCCAGCATAGCCATGCCATGATTGCAGTCAGGGAAATGAGTGGAGTTACCACAGCAGGGGCGGTAAATACCTCGGGATACTTTGTCAACCAAAGCCTGCTGTTCTGGCGTTAAGACCACATATGCATGTTTGCTGTAATGATCCATAGCTGCACCGCGAGCCAGCGACCAGCCGCCGGTGGAAGCAAAGTTGCCGGCTCCGCCATATTGTTTATCAGTCATCTCACCGTTTTCTAAAATATCGTTTTTGTTGGCTAAACCAAACGCCCAGAGCATGTTTAAAACGTGCCTGGAGTTGCTTTTGGTTAAAACAATGGGCTGGCTATCTTTTCCCGAGAGCATTTGTTCTTCTGTGTTAGTTAAACCGCCTTCAAATAAGGCTCTATATTTTTGTTCGTCAATCACACCATCGGCAATCATTTGCTTACCAAAATCTCCCCATGTAATCGGAAGTGCAATACCCTCATCGGGCAATACGGCTTTAGTCAAGTTGGCGGTGTCTACACTGCCGGGTTCAATTGGTGCTTGAGCAGTTGTGGCTTGCTGTTTGTTTAATAGCGGATTATTCAAAAATGAAAGTTTGGGAGTAATAGAAATTTCAAAAACCTGGGTCAGAAGAATAATGGCAAAGAGTATAAGAGCCGTTCCCTTCCAAAAACTAGTCTTTTTACTTATGATTGGCTCTGTTTTGTCTATCATGGTTGGAGATTACCAGTACCAAGATGAAGCGAAGATGAAATTATTTAGGAGAAAGTAATAAAAACAGTCGTGCCTTTGTTCACAGATGAGGAGATGGAGATATTTCCACCCAGACTTTCAATCACAGCTTTTGAAATGGCTAACCCTAACCCAGAGCCTTTTCCTTGGGTGTTAGTTCCCCTGTAAAAGCGGGAGAAAATTTGAGGTAAGTCTCGCTTTGCAATACCAATACCGGTATCCTGTACGTTGATTTTGATAAGAGGATCTTCACTCTCAAGACTAAGCTTAATTGAACCACCGGGCTGGTTGTAAGCAACAGCATTGTAGACAATGTTGCTTAAAGCTCTTTGCAAGAGTTGTTTATCTGCTTTTATGGTTACATTTTTTTGAATAGCTTTTGAA
>PCVT01000191.1 GCA_002787075.1 Parcubacteria group bacterium CG11_big_fil_rev_8_21_14_0_20_41_14 | reverse complement strand
AGAGAGGCAGATAATCGATCATTTCGTAGGGCAGTATTTATATTCATATCATTCCAGTTTGCACTAGAATGATCTAATTCGCAACAGACCTATTGAATAAATCTATTATTTATGCTATCCTTATTTTGTGAGCAAAGAAAATAATGACTCATATTTCTATACTATCAAAAGTAGCATACTATGTCAACAATATCACAAAATATAAAACGAGTGCGAACAAAACAAGGTTTAACGCAGGACGACTTGGCGAAGAAAGCCAATATTAAATACTCCACGCTTACTAAAATTGAGGGTGGTGTTGTTACAAAACCAAGCGTTCAAACAATACAAAAAATCGCCAAGTCGTTAGGCGTTCCTATTGAGGAATTATTAAAATAAGAATATAATATGGATATGAAAAATTCACAAAAAGGTTTTATCGTCCCATTGCTTTTAGCAATTATTGCGGTGTTAGTAGTTGGAGGCGGTGTGTATATTTACAACAATAAAAAAGCAGAAGTTCCTGCAATTGTTGATACTGGAACACAACCAGTAAATCAAAATCCACAACAGACAAATAATCAAACTCCACCAACCAATACTCTTCCTCCAAGTAATCCAATCACGAACACCGGAGTGTCAACGGTTCAAGCAACTACAAAAATTATTTGCTCGCTATCGGGAAATACTATTGATGATGGTTCAAATCAAAATGGTCTGACATTTTTTGCTCAAGGTAAGAGTTGCGCCACTTTGTCTGGTTGGGCACCAAATAATCCAACAAACCAAAGTCTTACTTTTAACGGGGTAACAAAAACTTGGCGAATGGTATTGCTCTCATTCTATAACGCGCACTTCTCTCCCGATGGAAATCATTTTGCTTATACCGCTTCAAGTATTCCACTTCCTCAAGTTTCAGCAGGCGGAGATTGGAAACCTCAAAGATTTGTAGTTTCTGATAATGTCGCTGGTCCAACCTACGATGATGTTTATTATCCGCAATATTCTCAGGACGGGAAACATCTTGGATATTGTGCATATCAAGATGGTCAGTATATGAAAATAGTTGATGGTGTAAAAACCATTACGACTAAAGATGACTATTTTTCAACCTGTGATTCTTTGTTTGGTTTCAAACAAAGTCCTCCCACGGATCATAGCCAACAAAGCCAAGGAGAAAAATCATCTGATGGAAGTTATACGATACGACAAACTGAATGTAGCGCAAAGTTTGGTTGTAAAATGATTGTAGTTACTAAT
>PCVT01000059.1:279-6700 GCA_002787075.1 Parcubacteria group bacterium CG11_big_fil_rev_8_21_14_0_20_41_14 | reverse complement strand
GCGAATGCCGGGTTTTTTAGAAATATCATTACGCGACTACATTCACTTCAACTCTTTGCTTCAGTTTGTTATCGTATCCGCGCTTCATTTTTTTCTTGAATTCAACAATGCCTTCTTTTAAAGCGAAAATGGTGTCGTCCTTTGAACGTTTCACATTCTTTCCGGCAAAATATTTAGTGCCTCTCTGGCGCACAATAATCATTCCTGATTTTGCGAATTGCCCGCCAGAAAGCTTAACGCCTAAGCGTTGACCTTTTGAGTCCTTTAAATTAGATGAGGAACCCCCTGCTTTCTTATGTGCCATATAGAAATAGATTAGCAAACAATATAAATTTGGTCAAGCCCGCTAAAAAGTGGTATAATAGACCATATGACAGATTTCTTAAAATCAAAAGAAATACCCAAAATACCAGTCCAAACTCCTGAAATCGCGAATGCGCCTGATCAAAATACTCAAGAATTCATGCAATCGCGAGAAAACGCGCCAATTCCGCTAGAACCGCAAGAAAAACTTTCCTCTATTCCAGCGCATCAAGGCAGGCCCATGCAGAAAAATGAAGTATCCGCGCTTCAGGATCGCGTTCCAACGCCAACTACCAAGTCCGAGCGCTTAATTGAGATTGAAAAAATTATGTCTGAAAATTTAGACCAAGCATACCAAAACCTTGATCCGCAAACTCAGGAAATGATTAAAAAACAAGGCGAGCAAACAGCAACCGCAATAGAGCAGCTAATTGAACAAGGAAAGGCAATGGCCAAAGGCGTTTTGGGTTTAATCCGCGCTTGGCTTCATAAAATTCCTGGAATGAATAAGTTTTTCCTTGAGCAGGAATCAAAATTAAAAACTGACAAAATAATGGCTATAGAGCGAAAAACTAGAACAGAAACATAATTTGTCATGCTGGAGTGAACATATTCCTGAACCATAGCATCTCCACAAAAGACGCAGATTCTATCGGGCAGTAACACTTCCAGAATGACACTTACATTTTTATGCTAAATATATATTTTTGGACAGGAATCGCGATACTTTTATGTATACCGCTTTCGTTCGTAGCGCGCATATTTACGCGCAAATGGTATAATCGGTTCAACCCGTTTGATATGATTACTTTGCGCGTGCTTTTGCCTAAAGAATCATTGGAAATTGAACAGTCAAGCAATCAACAATTAGAGCCAAGAGCCCAGATCGCGCAAATTGAATCATTTATGTCAAACCTAGCTGGAATGCGAGCGGAAAGAGGATGGAACGCGTTTTGGTTCGGAAGAAGGGATCATTTCGCGTTTGAAATAGTGGCTGACGAAGGAGTAATATCTTTTTATGTTACCTTGCCACAGGAATTGCGTGAATTTGTGGAACAACAGATTCAGGCACAGAATCATGACGCAGTAATAGAAGAGCGCGAGGATTATAATATTTTTAATCCTAAGTGCGCTATCGCGGCCTATAGCATGCAGTTCAAGAAAAAATATTTTTTCCCTATAAAAACATATCAAGAAATGGAAACAGATCCTTTGGATGGCCTCTTAAATTCGCTTTCAAAATTCCGGGATATTGAAAAAGGCGGAGCCACGATTCAATACGTGCTCCGCAGCGCGCATCCTAGGTGGCACTCAGCTGGCAATCAATTAGCGCGCGAAGTTCGGCAAGGAAAAAAGTTAAATGACGCTTCCAAAATGATCGGCTCAACCCCGGTTGCCACATCATTGCGCATGATCGCGCATTCAAGAAAAAAGAACGAAGAGCAGTTGGCTCGCGACAGCCAGCAATATCGCTCATTATCCCAATTTGAAGAAGAAGCAATATCCCGCATTCAAGGCAAGACAGCTAAATCAGGATTTGAGGCGAACATCCGCATTGTGGTTTCCGCTGAAACCGAGGCAATGGCTCTAAGCCAGCTCAACGGAATCGCTGATTCGTTTGCCCAATACGCGGGATATGAATATGGAAATGGATTTAAAAAGGTCAAACCGCGCAATCTGGACAAATTTTTAAATGATTTCATATATCGCAATTTTGTTGAGCGCAGGCAGATGATTATGAATACCGAAGAAGTGGCTTCTTTGTTTCATTTCCCACTTCCGCAGGCAGAAACCCCGAATATTCTTTGGCTTTCTTCAAAACAAGCATCAGCCCCAGTGAATATTCCTCAAAAAGGCATTGTTCTTGGCCATAATATGTACAGGGGTCAGGACACAGTAATCCGAATTAAAAAGGAAGATAGGCGAAGGCATTTATATGTTATAGGAAAAAGTGGAACTGGAAAATCAGTTATGATTTCCAATTTAGCAAAGCAAGATATTGAAAACGGAGAAGGCGTATGCGTGATAGATCCGCACGGCGATTTGGTGGACACAGTGCTTTCCTATGTTCCTGAGAGCAGAATGGAGGATGTTATCTATTTTGACCCTTCTGACATTGAGCGGCCAATGGGATTGAACATGCTTGAGTATAAGGATGATTCGCAAAAGGATTTTGTTGTGCAGGATATGATCCGAATTTTTGAAAAGCTGTTTCCGCCTGAGATGATCGGCCCTATGTTTGAGCATAATATGCGCAATGTGATGCTCACGCTCATGGCAGACAAAGATCATCCTGGCACTATTGTGGACATTCCGCGCATGTTTACTGATACTGAATTCCAAAAATACAAAGTGAGCAAGCTGAAAGACGCGAATGTCCGGCTTTTCTGGGAAAAGGAAATGGCAAAGACATCAGATTTTCATAAGTCAGAAATGCTCGGATATCTGGTTTCAAAAGTGGGTAGATTCGTGGAAAATGAAATGTTGCGTAATATAATTGGCCAAAGCAAGAGCGCGTTTGATTTTCGTGAAGTTATGGATAATAAAAAGATTCTACTTATTAACTTGGCCAAAGGCAAAGTAGGAGAAGTGAATAGCGCGCTTTTAGGTTTGATTATTGTTTCAAAATTGCAAATGGCTGCTATGGGAAGAGCTTCTCTTCCGGAAGATCAAAGGCATGATTTTTATCTTTATGTTGATGAGTTCCAGAATTTTGTGACTGATTCAATTGCCACGATTCTTTCTGAAGCTAGAAAGTATCGTCTTGATCTGATAATCGCGCATCAATATATTGGTCAACTTCTTGATGACAAAGGAGGATCGCAAATTAAAGACGCTGTGTTCGGGAATGTTGGCACTTTGTGTTCGTTTAAGATTGGGGTTGAAGACGCGGAAATAATCGCCAAAGAATTCGCTCCTGTCTTTAATGAGTATGACGTTATAAATATTGATAAATACCATGCTTATGTGAAATTATTAATAGACAACGCGCCATCAAAGCCGTTTATTATGCAGACATATTTGCCTGATCAAGGAAGTCCAGAGATCGCGAAAAAGCTTAAAGAATATTCGCGTTTGAAATATGGGGTTGAAAAAGCAGTGATTGAGCAGGATATGGGAGAGCGCATGCAGTTAGGCAAAAATTCGGAAACTGACAAAGCAATGGAGCAGGAAATGATAAAAGCAATGAAATGATTTTGCGTGAAATTTAATTTTATGCTATACTGTGGATAACCTGATGCGCTATTAAAAGCGCGAAAATCAAAAATAAATATAAAATAAAATGTCAAAAAATCAAGTTGTTTTATTAAAACAAATGATTGATAGGGCGCAAAAGCAGATTGAAACAGCCACAAAAATGATGCAAAAGATTGAGAAAGGAGATGATGTGGATATCTCATCTTTGTCTACGCGCGCTCCAAGAAATGATTCTCAAGAAGAAGGCGAGATTGTTGAGGGTATTTTTGATGGGGTGAACATGATTGGCAATGACGCAAAGCAGTACACTATTCCAGCGAATTACGCTTCTAAGTCAAAATTGGTTGAGGGGGATGTTTTAAAGCTCACTATTTTGGATGATGGCTCGTTTTTGTATAAGCAGATTGGTCCGATTGAGAGAAAGAGAGTTCGGGGGACTTTGATGCAGGATGATGATACTGGAGAATATAGTGTTATGGCGCAGGGAAATGCCTATAAGGTGCTTAGTGCTTCTATTACGTATTTCAAGGGTGAGGTTGGGGATGAGGTGATTATTCTTATTCCTTCTGATAAGCAGTCGCAATGGGCTGCTGTTGAGAATATTATAAAGTCGCTTGATGATGGAACGCCTGATGATGAGGATTCTGCTGATGAGGTTAGTCAGGATGCGCTTGATAAGGCAACTTCTGATTTGCTGTAAATTGATTATATAAAACCCGCATCTTGATTGATGCGGGTTTTTGGTTTATAGTGAATAGGTATTATGACACTTTATAGAAAGTATCGCCCCAAAAAATTTAGCGAGGTTGTTGGCAGAGATTCAATTTCTAAGATTCTTGTCCAAGAAATCAAGGATGAGCGCGTGAGTCACGCGTATCTGTTTTCTGGCACGCGCGGAACTGGCAAAACCACTATGGCTCGGCTGTTTGCTAAGGCATTGAATTGCGCGAAAAGGGACAAAAAAACTGGGGAACCGTGCAATGAATGTTCGTCGTGCTCCGCGATTAATCAGGGCAGGGCTCAGGATCTTGTTGAGATTGACGCGGCTTCAAATAGACGCATAGAGGAGATTCGGGAATTGCGCGAGCATGTGAAGTATGTTCCATCTCAGTCAAAGTATAAGGTATATATCATAGATGAGGTGCATATGCTTACTACTGAGGCGTTTAACGCTCTTTTGAAAACTTTGGAAGAGCCCCCAAGCCAGGTTATCTTTATATTAGCTACCACAGAACTTCATAAAATTCCTGAAACAATTTTTTCGCGGTGTCAGCATTTTAGTTTTGGCAAGGTCGCGGTTGTGGATATGGTTGATCGATTAAAGCGTATTATAAAGCTTGAGAACGCTGAAGTGTCGGAAGACGTAATCGCTGATATCGCGCGCAGGTCAGGCGGGGCTTTGCGGGATGCTGAGTCGCTTTTAGGCCAGATTCTTTCTATTGGCAAAAAAATCGGGTCAGATGAGGCAGCTTTGTTTTTGCCAAAGATAGGGTTTGGAAGGACTATTGAATGGTTAAAATTTATTATTGATTCTGACGCGAATAATGCTATAGCGTCTTTGGATGAAATGGAGCAAGAGGGCATTAATTTGAATTTCTTTTTGTCTGAAGTTTTAGAAACCGCGCGCCAGATGATGTTATATGTTGCTACTAAGGACCAGGATCGTTTAAAATTGTATTTCACGCCTGATGAGGCTGAAGATATCAAACAAGCGTGCGCGGATGCGAGCCATCAAAAATTGCGCCAGATTGTGATTGAACTTTTGCGTGCTCAACAAGATATGAAACTTTCGCCTGATATTCCTTCTCTTCCGATTGAGCTGGCTGTGATTCTGATTTGCGATTCTAACACGTCATCCGGACCCGCCGAATCGGCCAGGAGGGATCCCTTAAACAAAGAACAGCAAGAGAACAATCAAGAATCTATTGTTTTGTCTGTTGATGCTCCCACCCCTCCTAACCCTTCCTTAGGCAAGGGAGGGATTGATATCGCAAAGCATTGTTTAGAGGACATCTTAGACGGCTGGGGAGAGGTTCTAACCAAAGTCAAGGATAAAAATCAGGCGTTAAATTTCGTTTTGGGCGTGGCTCAGCCAGTTAGCGTGAATGGCGGTACTTTGGAATTGGGTTTTAAGTATAAATTACAGCAGGAAAAAATCGCGGAATTCAAAAATCGGGAAATAGTTGAAAATATTATAAAAGAGGTGTATGGTACTAATTATCGGATTGAGCCGGTTTTGCGGGATGACATGGTGTCTGATAATGCCAGCCAGAAGCCGTCAGAATCGCAAAATTTAAAGGAACAGGAAGAAGATGAGTTCGTAAAAGTCGCGCTAGAAGTGTTTGAAGGTGCGGAAATAATAAACTAATATTCGGGGATCGTCTAATGGTAGGACACTAGGTTCTGGACCTAGGAATCGGGGTTCGAGCCCCTGTCCCCGAGCCAGTAGCAAAGGATCGCGGCGTGAGCCGGGATTTTTTGTTTTGGGTGTTGACGTTTTTCAGTAGGGTAAAGGGTTTTTGGAGGTTCAGGGTGATGGTTTTGTCTTTGAGGATGAAGTTCGAGCCAAGGGCTGGGATGATTTCCCGTTTTTGCTGGTCTGTGCCGTTTTGGAAGGTTTTTGGGGCAAGGTTAGCGAAATTCAGGGCGCGTTCGGTGAGTTCGAGCCAATCGGCTGCCCGTTTCTCGGTATCGGTCAATTTGAGCTTTTGGGAGGCGAGTTCGCTCTGGAGGGTGAGGCGTTTCTGGCGGTATTCGTCTTCGGAGATGAGTTCGCGCAGGTGCATGTCCACGAGTTTGTCGAGTTGCTTCTGGCTGGCGTTGTATGCTTTCTGCTGGCTGAGGAACATGGCGGTGCGGGCTTTGATTTCTTGGCTGTGGGATTTTTTCAGGTGTTTGATGGCCCAGTCCTTGAATTCGT
>PCVT01000059.1:0-147 GCA_002787075.1 Parcubacteria group bacterium CG11_big_fil_rev_8_21_14_0_20_41_14 | reverse complement strand
GGTGTTCTTCGGCGGTGATGGCGCAGCCGCATTCGCCGCAGGTCATGAGGCCGGTGTAGGGGAAGTCGTATTTCTTGGCTCTGGGCCGGCGGTTGTTGCCGAGAAGATCCTGCACGCGGTTGAAGTTGTCTTCTCATATCATGGGCT
>PCVT01000173.1 GCA_002787075.1 Parcubacteria group bacterium CG11_big_fil_rev_8_21_14_0_20_41_14 | reverse complement strand
GTTGTAAATACTGACGCGTATAGCTTATATTTTGCTAAGTCGCTTGGTTACGGAAAAGAGTTTTCGCTTATTCCGATAGCGGGCAATTTCTACTTCAGCAAACAAATGCTCAATGGGAAGGTTTATACTATGCAGGACAAAAAATTGCCGTTTGCAGCGGTGCATGGCGACCCTGATATTCATGTCTCCAATAAGACGAGGTGGGGACCAACTGCCAAAATGTCGCCAGTCCTAGAAAGTAGAAATTTTTCTACAACCTTTGACTATTTCAAATCGGCCTCATTATTTCGGCTTGCGACTGTAAAAAGTTTTTTGGTGATTTTGAGCGATATGGCTCGTTTTGTCTTTCTTCTCAAAAATACTCTTTACGATATACCGATTGTTGGGAAGTATTTCTTTGTAAAAAATGCGCAAAAAATCGTTCCAACTATTCAAGCGAGGGATTTGAAAAAGGCAAAAGGGTTCGGGGGAATGAGATTACAACGGGTTGACACTAAAACACATGAATTGCAACTTGGGGAAGGAAAAATCATAGGTGATAACATCATATTTAATATGACTCCCTCTCCGGGCGCCAGTGTTTGTCTTTTCAATGGCATGCGCGATGCGGAAAAAATCATGGAGTTTTTCGGGGGAGTATATCAATTTGACAAATGTAAGATGGAGGATGATTTTGGTGGGGGGTGTTTTGACCATGATAAGAAAGTTATTTCAGAAAATGCGTATGTATCCTAAATATTACAAAAGTGGTAAAATTAAAAGGTCGATAAATTACATTAATAATTAATTATAAAAAAAATATGTTCACACAATTATTACAATACAATGATATCGGGTTGCTTCTACTACGAATAGCGATTGCGATTATTTTCTTATATCACTCATTACCAAAACTCTCCAAGTCAAAAGCAATGTCCGCGATGATGGGGATGCCAGCGGGTATGATATTTATGCTCGGTATGATAGAGGCTGTGGCTTCTTTGGGATTAGTGTTTGGAGTATATACGCAGTTATCCGCCTTAATTTTGGCTATAGTAATGGTCGGAGCGATCGGGATGAAGATTATGAAATTGGGTGTGCCGTTTGCGGCAATGGATAAGATAGGATGGGAGTTTGATTTCATTCTTTTCTTTGCCAGTGTTGCGATCTTGCTTGGTGGCGGAGGATCAATTGGATTCTAAATTATGGATACCAACTACGACATCATAATAATCGGTTCTGGAGCGGCTGGACTTTCCGCGGCTATTTATGCTGGCAGGTATCGCACAAAGGTTCTTGTTATTGCCAAAGAATTTGGTGGCGAAACTGCAAGCGCTGGCAGTATTGAAAATTATCCCGGCGTTCCAGCGATTGATGGATACGACCTTATGAATCTGATGAAAAAGCAAATGTCAGCGCTCGGAGTAGAGCTAATAAATGCCGAAGTTTCTGCCATAAAGAGACAGGGGCATTGTTTTGAAGTAACGACCCCAAATGCTACCTACGAGACACACGGGGTTATCTTTGCCACTGGAGCCGAAAGACGGCGTTTAGGACTGCCCAATGAAAAAGAACTGACCGGGAAAGGCGTGCATTACTGCGTCACTTGTGACGGACCGGTTTATGCCGGTAAGACAATCGCCATGGTCGGCGGTGGTGATGCTTCTGTGAAGGGAGCAGTCCTCGCCGCTGAATACGTAAACAAATTATTCTTAATTGTCCGCGGCAAGGAAGTCACTGCCGAGCCGATCAATTTGGATAAAATGAAGAAGCTTGGAGATAAAATAGAATTGATATTAGAAACGGAAGTTAAGGAAATTATCGGTAAAGAAAAATTGGAGAAAATTCGTTTATCGCGAACGTTTAATGGTTCAGATGAACTCATCGTGGACGGATTATTTGTTGAAGTGGGAGCGATACCGAATGTTGAATTGGCAAAATCACTTGGCGTTCTACTTGATGAACGTGGTTATATCAAGGTTGATAACATGATGCAGACAAATGTTGATGGTGTTTTTGCGTCTGGCGATGCCGTTAATCACTTCGGTTCATTCAAACAGGACATTACCGCCGCCGCTATGGGCGCGGTGGCTGCAACCTCCGCCTATAATGACAGAAAAATTCACGGCGAACTTTGCCAAGTACATTGGCGTCCAGCTTCCGCGGTCGATCGGAAGACATAGATTATTAATTAATAACTAAACAAAAAA
>PCVT01000011.1 GCA_002787075.1 Parcubacteria group bacterium CG11_big_fil_rev_8_21_14_0_20_41_14 | reverse complement strand
TTCGATTTCGATTCGATAGCGCGTATCTCCCAACATGCCAAAATTACCCTGGATTGGGGCTTGGGTGGGTTTAAAGGGAAGGGGATTGAGATTATCAATTGGTCTAATTTTTGACTGTGCAGGTTTACTTAGATTAAAAGGTGAAGTTGGAAAGTTTAGCGAATAGGAATCGGGAATTTTAACATTAACGACTTGATTATCAATCATATAATAACCGTCATTGGCTGCTCTAACAATGTTTTGATAGCTAGACTCTAATTCGTTGAAAGCAGTGAATTCGTAAGGGATTTTAGTTTTTCCCATTTGAAGATTAGCTACAACTCTATTGGCACCGTCATATGTAAAAATTTTTCCGTTATATTCCGTAATTTTAATTGGATCTAAATCTATACCTTGTTCTAATATTTTTTTTAGATCTCTAACCGTGTCGGATAGATATCCTTGTTCATGAGGATGAAGATTAGAAATATCAATTAACCCTAATTGTGGCATTATTTTCGTTGTTGCCAACGTTTTTTCCAGTGCTTCGTCCAGTTGGTCCAGTAGGGATTGATCAATTTTATAGGCGGGGATGCCGGCATCGGCTAAGGTGCGGATTTTAGCCGCGGTATTAAGATAGCCTTCCGGTTTACCCTCGGCCAATTCCGCTAAAGTTTTGGCGGCGGCATCGATTCCGTCATCCAATTTTTTGGGTAAAACATTATCTAGGCTATCTTGAATTTTGGCCCACAGATTGCCGCCGGTTTGGGTTACTTCCAAAGTTTGGGTATTGATCATGTAAGTGGTTCCACTCGGTTCAACTGTATGGATTATTTCGTCCGCGGATTTTTTGGCAGTACCCAGAGCAGTCTCCTCAATTAGTTGGCTAAAGCCTTTTTCTGCCGCCGGAGTTAAGTCATCGGTTATCTTGGCGAGGCTGTTTAGGTCGGTTAATAGGTTATCAATATAATCAAGTCCGGTTTTGGCCAACCCAACCGAACCTTCCACTGCCAGCCTGATAGGGAGAATATTATCGACTACCGCCAGCGGTATGGCCGTGATCAGTTTGGCCCCGGGGGTTTTTAACAATTTAGCAATATCGGCAGTCGGGCCGACCACCAGGTCCAGACCGGTAAAGTAAACTTCTCCGCCGAATATTGCAGTTGCTCCGGCTTTTTGGCCGAAATTTTCCCAGTAACTGGCGTCATAGCCAGATCCCTGCCAGGCCGAGGCATAGTTTTCAAACGAGGATTGTTCCGGTCCGGTAAAACCGCTCTCGGTCCAGGCGGAGGTAAATAAACTGGTGCCG
>PCVT01000163.1 GCA_002787075.1 Parcubacteria group bacterium CG11_big_fil_rev_8_21_14_0_20_41_14 | reverse complement strand
CTCCTGTTAATCCAACGCCTTATTGTTTCTTCTCCGCCTTTGCCACTCTTTTGATAACCTCCACAATAGAATCCGGAGTCAAAGACATTGAATCAATCTTTTGTTCTGCCAGCCAGGCCGCGAATTCAGGATAATCGCTTGGCGCTTGCCCGCATATTCCGACTTTGCGATTATGCTTATGCGCGACTTTGATAAGATGCGAAATCTGCCTTTTTACTGCTTCATTGTTTTCATCATAAATATGCGCTACTAATTCACTGTCCCTATCAACCCCAAGCACAAGTTGCGTAAGATCGTTTGATCCGATTGAAAATCCATCAAAAATTTCACAAAATTCTTCAGCTAAGATTATATTCGCGGGAATTTCCGCCATCACATACACTTCAAGCCCAGCCGCGGCCTTGTCGCTCCCAGCGACAAGTTCGCTTTTCGATCCAGCGGCCTTGTCGCTCCCAGCGGCAGGGTCGCTTTTCGGATCATCCAAGCCAGCGACAAGTCCGCTGGGAGCGAACCTGCCGCTTCCGTCCGCGAACCTGCCGCTTCCGTCCGCGAACCTGCCGCTTCCGTCCGCGAACCTGCCGCTTTTACTCGCGGCCTTTGCTCTCCCCGCGGCCTTGTCGCTCCCAATCCCAGCGGCAGGGTCGCTTTTCCCGCCTCCTCCCCGCTTTAACCCATTCTTCTCCATCACTTTAAGCACGGCTTTTCCCTCTTCAATAGTCCTGCAAAACGGAATCATAATTTTTATATTATCAAACCCCATATACTCACGCGCTTTTTTCATTGCCTTGCATTCCAACTCAAACGCTTTCACATAATTTTCGTCATAATACCTGCTTGCCCCGCGCCATCCAATCATTGGGTTATCCTCTTTTGGTTCATATTCCTTTCCCCCGATTAAATTCGCGTATTCATTGGTTTTGAAATCAGACAAACGGACAATTACGTCTTTAGGATAAAACGCGGCAGCGATTCTGCCAACTCCTTCTGCTAATTTATCCACGAAAAACTGGGCTTTGTCTTTGTAGTCAAGCGTAAGATCATCAATTTTTTGTTTGACTTTTTTATCTTTGAGAGCGTGATAATTCAAAAGCGCCATTGGATGGATCTGAATAAATGTGTTGATGATAAATTCTTCGCGCGCGAGTCCCACTCCTTTATTTGGAATAAATGAATGATGAAACGCCTTTTCTGGGCTTGCTAAATTCATCGTTATGTCAACGCGCGTTTTTGGAAGCTTGCGCAAATCATGTTTGATGAGAGTAAAGGACGCTTTTCCTTCATACACATATCCGATTTCTCCTTCAGCGCAAGAAACAGTTGCAAGAGTTCCTGATTTCAAGATATCTGTTCCTGTTTTTGTTCCAACAATCGCGGGAATGCCAAGCTCGCGGGAGATAATCGCGGCATGGCACGTCCTACCACCAGCGTTCGTGACAATAGCGGACGCGATTTTCATTATCGGCTCCCAGTCCGGATCAGTCATTTCTGTGACTAAAATTTCGCCTTTTTTGAATTCAGAAAGATTAGCAGCGCTTTTTATAACGCGAATTGGGCCGATTCCGATTTTAGAGCCAACTGCCGGGCCTTGCAAAAGCACTTTGCCTTTGCGCTTTATTTTATATTCAGAAAGATAATGCAGATCTTTGCTTGCTTGCACTGTTTCAGGACGGGCTTGCACGATGTAGAACTTGCCATCGCGTCCGTCTTGTGCCCATTCTATGTCCATTGGCCGTTTGTAATAATCTTCTATAATAATTCCCCAGCGCGCTAATTGCATTATTTCTTTTTCGTCTAAAACATGGCGCTTTTGATCTTTATCTGAAACTGGAACAATTTTAGTTGTGCGCAAAACGGTGTCAGGAGTCATTTTGCGCGCAAAACGACTCCTGACACCGTTTTGTAGGGCGTATTTCATTTGAATTTTTTTTGTACCCAAAGTGCGCTCCACAATTGGAACAAACCCCGGCGGCCTTGTCGCTCCCAATCCCAGCGACAGGGTCGCTTTCTGAATCATCCGCGCCAGCGACAAGTCCGCTGGGAGCGAACCTGCCGCTTTCGTCCGCGGCCTTGTCGCTCCCAATCCCTTCGGCAGGGTCGCTTTCCGTACCAGCGACGAGTCCTCTGGAAGCGAACCGGCCGCTCCCATCAACGGCTTAAAAATACAATATTCATCCGGACTCACTTGCCCTTTCACAACCAGCTCCCCCAATCCCCAAGAGCCATTTATCAAGATCACATCTTTAAATCCTGATTCAGTATCAATGGTGAACATTACACCAGAACATGCCATGTCAGAGCGAACCATTTTCTGCACGCACACAGACAAAGCAACATCCCCATGTTTGCCTCCTGAAGCAGACGTGAATCCTTTATCCACGCGGTATGAAATAGCGCGGTCCGTGAATAATGATGCCATGCATTTTTTAACAGCAATAAGCAAATCTTTCTCGCCTGAGATATTAAGATATGATTCTTGTTGTCCGGCGAACGACGCATCTGGCAAATCTTCCGCAGTTGCTGACGAGCGGACTGCCACGTCTAGCACTTTTGCGCGATATTTTTTAGACAATTTTTTATACGCTTCCACAATCTCTGCTTTCAAATCCAAAGGAAGCGCGGCTGAGAGAATAGTACTGCGGATAACGCGCCCGCGCTCAGCTAATTCTTTCATGTTAGAAGTATCAAGCCCAAGCAAAGCCCGGTCAATTTTCTCGTTTATGCCAGATTTTTTCAAAAAATACCTATACCCATCCGCGGTCACGGCAAACCCATCAGGAATGTTTATTTTCTTTCCTAAATTCTGGAACATCTCTCCCAAAGACGCGTTTTTTCCGCCAACAATGGCTAGGTCCTTGATTGATATTTCATTGAAAAATTTTATGTATTTCATTTTTGTTTTTTATTTTATTTTTTCGTCAAACCGTATGTATTTTCAAAAGATTTAATGACCCATGTGGCCCAGTAGGGTGGCCGGACGCGATAATGATTTTATCGCCCTTTTTGACCTTGAGCTCGCGCTTCACGAGTTTGACGGTTGATTGTATCAAATCATCAACATTTCTCTGGCGCTTCATTATAAACGGCCTCACTCCCCAAATCAAAGCCATTTGCTTGCGCGAGACATCATTCTGAGTTAAGGCGATTACTGGTACAGAAGGCCTCTCAGACGCGATAAGCTGGGCTGATTTTCCAGATGAAGACATTACCACAATAGCGCGGATATGATCATTGCCAACAATATCTTCCGCAGTGTGCGCGATTATGTTTGGCACAATTGACTTGTTTGTTCCGCGCGTTTTCACGTCATCATCATATGGCGATTCTTCTGTTTCAATTATAATATTTCGCATCATTTGGCATGTGGCGATTGGATATTTGCCAGTAGATGTCTCGGACGATAACATAACCGCGTCAGTATGGTCAATCACGGCATTCGCGACATCTGATACTTCAGCGCGGGTCGGGCGCGAATTGGTTGTCATGCTTTCCAGCATCTGGGTCGCGACTATCACTGGCTTAGAGGCCTTTAAGCATTTTTCTATAAACTCTTTTTGCAGAAGCGGAATTTCTTCGGCTGGCAATTCAATGCCAAGATCCCCGCGCGCCACCATAATAGCGTCGCTTGCCGCGAGTATAGCGTCAAAATTTTCAACTGCTTCTTTGCGTTCAATTTTCGCGATTATTTTTGGCTGATATGATTTTCCTTTCGGCAACAGCCCCCGCAAATGTTCAACATCACTCTTGTCGCGTACGAAGGACAAAGCGATCCAGTCCACTTTCTGTTTTAAGCCGAACTTTAAATCCTCTTTGTCTTTTTTGGTAATCACAACATTAGTAATTTTTGATTCAGGAAGATTGATTCCTCGGTTTGAAGTGATCACTCCGCCTTGCTCCACTCGCGCCTTAACACACGCTCCGAGGACAGAGATCGCGCGCAAGCGCACTAAGCCGTCTTTGATTAAAATGATTTCCCCTTTTTTCACGATTCTACCCAAATTCTCCTGCGTGGGAAGAATAATTTGAGTGGCCTTGTCGCTCTTGCTCGCGGCCTTGTCGCTCTTGCTTGCGGCCTTGTCGCTCTTGCTTGCGGCCTTGTCGCTCTTGCTCGCGGCCTTGTCGCTCCCAATCCCAGCGGCAGGGTCGCTTTTCTCCGTTCGAATCCACGTCAGCGACAAGGGCGCAAAGAGCGAACCTGCCGCTTTCTCATACGCCAACACAACCTCTTCACCCCGCTTTATCTCAACCCCGTCTTCTGGAAGTTCCCCGATTCTAATGCGCGGGCCTTGCAAATCTTGAATTATAGCGATTGGCTCATCCATTTTTTCAGAAACCGCGCGCACGTTTCGGATCAACTTCGCGTGATGCTCGTATGTGCCATGTGAAAAATTCAACCGAGCGCAATTCATGCCTGCTTTTATCAAATGGCGTAATTTACGGATTGACTCAGTTGCTGGCCCAATTGTGCAGATTATTTTTGTATTTTTTAAAACCATAAGAATAAATTTCAAAATTTTGTTGTTTGAGCTTTGGTATTTCTTTATTATTATACCACAAAACACAAAAAAGATAAGACCTTTTCAAAAGGTCTTACCTTTATATATACCTTTGTATAAATAATGATCCAAATATATAAGCTCTATTAAAATAGAATCTGCACAGAGCTATTGTCTCTTAAGGACTGAACATACGCATTCGCGCGATTGTTGCGCTCTTGCGCGATAAGCTGCGCCTTAAGGTCTTCGGCTGCTTCTTCCAAAGGCGGCACCTGGCTCTGGTCCTGAACTTGGGATTTGGCAGTTTCGTAGGCAGCAGCTACTTCTTCGTCTGTTGGATCAATGCCTGAAAAATTAACTTTCTGATTCAGATATTCCTGAGTCGTAAGCTGAATTTTTATGTCATTGCGCACATATTCCTCAGTAATGCCTTGAGTCTTGATGGCTTCTTTAAATTTATCCTGTCCACCGGTCTGCTCCACAAATGTATTGAATTGCTGATCAACCGATTCCTGAGTCGCGCTGATTCCATCTTTAGCCGCGTACTGGAGGATAATGCGCTCATTAATTAGGTTTTGAATCACGTTTTCGCGGATTTGGGTCTGCGCCTCAGATGTATTCACGTCCACGCCCTGAGCCGCGTATGATTGGCTTGAAAGGTTTACTCTGGTTTGGAACTGATCTTTGGTGATTTGCTCGTTATTCACGACTGCAACGATTTTCGGAAGCTCTTTTAACTCGCCAGCTGCTTTGCTTTGCGAATTTGATCCTGATTCATTGTTGCTGAAAAATCTGCCCGCGATTTTGTCGCCATACGCGTGGCCCGCGATTCCAGACCCGATAATCACAATCAAAACCGCTGCAAAAACCCCAATTTTTTTCCAATGCCTGCCAAAAAAATCCCCCTTTTTCCGACGCGCTACGCGCATGGCTGGCTGTTCTGTTTGAGGCATAGTTTCTGTTTTTTCCATAGAAAATAGATTATATGTTTAATTTAGTATCTGTATATTAGCATATTTGATTTGTTATGCAAGTGAAAAAAGGCAAGACCTTTTGAAAAGGACTTGCCTTTCCTAAATTACTCGCTCGTGTTCCCGTCAAAATGCTCCTCAATCGCGTCTGCTTTATTCGCGACCACTGTGCCGTCTTTGTGCTCTGCTGGGGAGTAGATTGTGTATAATTTCAAATCTTCTGTATCTGATGTGTTGATGACATTATGGTTTGACCCAGAAGGAACCACCACAGCATCGCCATCTTTGACAGAGTATTCATTTTCGTCAATTATCACTTGTCCTTGCCCTTCTTCAACGCGGAAGAATTGGTCAATATCAGAATGCACTTCCACGCCAATTTCTTCCCTTGGCTTTAAACACATCAGAACTAATTGACTGTGCTTGCCAGTATATAGCACGCGCCGAAAATCAGTATTCGCGAGCGTGTCCTTCTCTATATTAGAATAAAATCCTTTCATATGTTTGATATGTATTTTTGTTTATAAATTTCGACCGATTTTATTATACCATTTTTTGAATAAATAATAAAAACTGCGCGTCA
>PCVT01000202.1 GCA_002787075.1 Parcubacteria group bacterium CG11_big_fil_rev_8_21_14_0_20_41_14 | reverse complement strand
TTGTAATTAAGCTCAATCTCTTCTCCGTTGTGTATCCAGAACTCTGTTTTTTCTGCCGCACCATTAAGCACTTTCAATGTGCCGTCTTGGCCTATGCTGAACGCGTAATCAAATTCTTTGTTTGTTTTTTTGTACATACTATGTCAATTTTTTCCGCTTCGCTAGCTGTTTCCGGATGATGCTTTCAATAATTATAAACTCCGTCTCCAAAGCATCATAATGCTTTTTATAAACCGGATCTTTCATTTTTTCTTTTAGGTATTGGGTAAAACGCTTCATAAAATGGATGTGGTATGCATGTAACCTACCTCTCCGTGACATTAGGATTGCTTCGTCGGCGAGTACGCCTCCTCGCAATGACAAACTAAAATTGCTCTATAAACCGCAGATCGCCGGAATAGGAGAGGCGAATGTCATCAACTCCGTAGTAGAGCATCATCAAGCGGTCTATACCTAAGCCGAACGCGAATCCGGAATATTCTTTTGGATCAACTTTCATATTCTTTAACACATTCGGATGCACCATGCCCGCGCCCAAAGTTTCTATCCAGCCGGACTGCTTGCAGAACGAACAGCCTTTACCCCCGCACAAAAGGCAACTCATGTCCACATCCAAAGAAGGCTCGGTAAACGGATAAAAATGCGGGCGCACGCGAATCTTAACATCATCACCATATAAGCGCTTAATAAAGAGCTCCAAGGTGCCGATTAAATCCGTAACGCGGATATTTTTATCAATCACCAGAGCCTCGCACTGGTAAAATGTGGTCTCATGCCCCGCGTCCGTGCGCTCATTGCGGAACACGCGGCCCGGCACCAATAATCGCACCGGCGGCTTGCGGGATTCAAGCGCCCTGATTTGCACTGGTGATGTATGCGTCCGCAAGACATATGGCCGCCCCTTTTTGTCCTCGCGGCTTACATAAAATGTGTCCTGGATGTCGCGCGAGGGATGATCCTCCGGCACATTGAGCAAATCAAAATTATATTTTTGATCTTCCAATTCCGGGCCTTCAACCACTTCATATCCCATTTTTATGAAAATATCTTCTATCTTTTCCAAAAACTGAGTAATGGGATGAAGATGTCCAGTAGCTGGCGCGATTCCGGGAAGCGTGTAATCAAATTTAGATGATGTTTGCGACGCGCCCGCGGATGAGGTAGCGCGCTGTTTATTCACAGCAGAAGCAATGTCGCGCTTTACCTCGTTAATAAGCTTGCCGATTTCTGGCCTTTTATCTTTAGCGATTTTTTTTATATCTTTGGCAATGCGCGCTAATTCTGCTTTTCTGCCTAAAAATTGCTTTTCCAGCTTTTCAATGGTTTTCGGATCAGTTGCCTGCTCAAACGCCTTGATTGCGTCTTTTCTGATTTGTTCTAGTTTTGATTTCATAAAATTGTCATGGATATTTATGATTTTCCCGCTTCAATCCTTTCAACTTATAAAGCATTCGCGTTCTTTATTGCGGAAAGTTCCGGATATTCTATCTCCTTCTCTCATTTTACCATCCGGAGCAGGCAATTTCAACTGTCCGATTTTTTCGGACACTTCAAAATATCTTTCATTTATAAACTTTTTTTTTAAATTATCCCAATATTTCCTTGGCCTGTTTGTGATGCCAAGCCCTAGTTCGCGCATAATAGGCCTGTTTATAAGTGATATTGACTTTTTGACTCAATATGCTATGATGATATACATTACCATGAAAGAGACCCTTGCCGGGGTTAGTCCCGGCCGGGGGCTTTTTCTTTTTGACTGATTTCCAAAATTCCGCGTTGTGTCTCTAAATATAGAATAGGAATATTAATTTTTCTAAGTAGAAAAGAACATTTGTTGCTTGGCGAGACCAATATTCGCAAAACGCATTTTTCTTTAAGAAATTTAGCCAAGCTAGAATAATCACCATCGCTTGAAATCAAAATCGCTTTATCAAACTTCTTTTCATAATAATCAACAACAGTTTTAAGGACTAAATCCGCATCGCAATTTCCTTTTATCCGTCCTTCTCCGTCGCAAGTAGTTTCCTTAAAAACAAGAGTAAATCCAGCTTCCTGTAAACTAGTATACAAATCATTATATTTTGGCACCAAGCCGATAAAAAGATAGGCACGGGCAACGCTATATTTTTCTTTTAGCCAGACCCGGAATTTGGCGTAATCCAATTGCCAGCCCAAATGGCTAATGCCTCTATATAAATTGGCGGCATCTATGTATGCGAAATTGTTTAGTGTTTGTTTCATAATGCGATTGTCAAAATTTTATTCAGCATCTCCAACATCAATTTTGCGGATGTCGCGGCTATAGTTTTTTATAGACAGGCATTTCCATCCCCCAAACAAACTTGGTGGTTCATGTTCCAAAATAGGTCCTTGGCATCTTCAATCGCTTCCGGATCGCTGGAACTTGTCAATAATGTTATGATATTCCTACGAAAAGATTGTTTGGAATTTTTTGACGCTTCTTTGCAAGTATGCCCTTTAATTAAAGAAATCCCGATGCGATTTGACGGTTCCAAAAAC
The DNA here is from genome assembly GCA_002787075.1 of Parcubacteria group bacterium CG11_big_fil_rev_8_21_14_0_20_41_14. Taxonomy (GTDB): domain Bacteria; phylum Patescibacteriota; class Patescibacteriia; order UBA2169; family UBA2169; genus CG1-02-41-12. Next base: position 3,530 of record PCVT01000202.1, on the reverse strand, counting down.
CGTTCAGCGCGCCTGTCTTGCAAAGGATTGGCAAGGCATTTCCGATCAAGATTCAAAATAAAATAATCGTCATACCCTATAAATGAAGCGGCTGTTTTGTCGCAGACCTCAGCTCCCAATACTTTTGCGCAAGAGCAAGCAACCGCATAAGTAATGCATTTCTTTAAAAGGCTCGAGTTTTCTCCGGCGCGCACCAATGTTTCGTTATCATGCCCGCAAATTGAATAAATATCTCCATGCCCATTGAGTAATACTAAAATAGGCGCTGTTTTTCGCATTCTGCCTTCAAATTCCTTTTTATTTGCCTTTTCTTTATGTAAATCAGCAACCTGGTATCCCTTTTTCAGCGCTTCTTCTTTCACTTTTTTATTCCAATGCGATAAGTGCCTTGTTAAAGGATCATGTTCCGGCCTGGTTATTAGTATGTCAATCATGGAGTTCTTGTTCGTTATATATTACACTGACAAGCCCGCTTTTGAGTCCGCGCAGCCACTCCATTTCAACTCGCTCCATGGTTTGTCCAACTTCGTCATCATCCTGAACATGTTTAATAAGTTCGTCTCTGCTGAACGACCCTTGATCCCCGATGCATTTAATCGTATCCTTAGAAATAACCTTTAGCCGGGCAATGACAAGCTTTCTGATTTCTTTGTCAGTTGAAATTTCCTTTTTTGATTTTTTGCTGTCATTGCTCATATAATTTGCAATCTTTCTAATTTTTCTAAAATAATTTTGCTTAATTCAGTGTCATTGTCAACTTCCACGAACGCCGCATCCCATGTCATAGTGCGCTTGTCGTCCAAAACCAAAATAATCTCTTGCCGAATTCCAAGCGGCAAATTGGCGTATATTTTAAGAAATTTTTCTTTGTTTCCTTGCGGCATTTTTGTAGATTTAGCTCTATATATTATACCACTTTTGCTCTGTTAGCAATAAATTTTATTCAGCGTCTCCGACATCAATCTTGCGGATGTCGCTGTTTGTGATGCCAAGCCCTAGTTCCCGCATGATTCGGAACGCGTCCGCTGGCCTGTTCAAGTAATAGCCCTTCAAGTCCTTGGGATTCACATAATACGCTTCTCCGTTTTGCTCCACATCAAGCAGTATTTTTCCTGCTAGCCGGCTTGGGAATTTGACCACAAGATAACCAGTAAGTTCGCTGTGTTTGATTCCAAGCCCCAAATTTCTCATAATGCTGAACGCGTCAGCCGGCCTGCCTAAATAATACTTCTTTTTGTTGTCCGGGTATACATACCACCCTTCCCCATTCTTTTCCACCTGCAACAAAATATTTCCGCTCACTCTTTTTGACAGGGTTTTGTCTATTTTAGTGATCAGATTTTTTTCTTCGGATATAATATTTTTTTTAGTAGAGATATCATTCGTATTAATATTCGCACTAGTGTTTAATTTTTTTACACACCAATTTCGTTCATTATTTAAAACATAATTCGGCTGTTCACATATACATATACCACTTGTAATTTCTTCAACTTGGTAAGATAAATATGATCTAATACTATGTTCGCCAAATTTTGCTTTACAATAGTTATCTTTTTCCATTAAACTCATTTCAATACATTCTCCGTTGCTATCCTGTTTATAGCCCTCATCACAAACACATTTATTAAGTTCTTTATCATATATTTTTCCCGGCACCGAGCAAAGTACTTCCTCTGCAACATTTTTAGGAATTGAACTCAAATTATCATTTACTTCGGATATCGAAGTATACGAATCGCTAGAATATATATAAAACACATCATCTATTTTTGTACAATTACAAATATAATCTATATAGTTTTTATCTATCCTACCTTTCTTTATGTACAGTATATCTAAAGTTCGTTTTACAAAAGTATAATAATCATTATTCTTGTCACTAATATCATCTAAAATATTTTCATAATATTGAATCTCTTTTTGTAAATTTACTTTTGCTTTATCTCTAGTAGAAGAAAACTTATTTATATCATCCAAATATTTGCATTCTGGTGAATAATAATAACAACCAGTATTAACATTGGATTCGCACTTATTCATATAATCATAAAGAACAATGCTATCCGTCCAACCGTCATTGCAATAAACAGTGCCGTCTTGCTGCCGCCCCCTACTACAGTCAACCCCGCTGTGCCACGAACAAGCACCGCTCGTTGCTTTAGCAACAACTGGAACAAAAGCGAGCACTAATACAAACAAGAATATTTTATAGAAATTTGTTGACATACCTACAAAGAAAATAGAGGAATAAAAAGTATTGATTTCTTACCTGTTGTGCTATCGTATGCAACTTCCAAGTGAATAATATAATACTTGCAATTAGAAGATACTAAAGTGTTCTAAAAAAAAATGATTAAAAAATTACTTCCAATAATTTATCGATCTATTTATTTTCTTTCATTGAATATCACCTATGTATTTTTTTAGCTCTTCCATTTTTTGCGCACTACTAAATATAAACACAATATCTTGCTTTATGTCATATAGTTTTATCTTTGACCCTAATTTTTTATTTTCTTTTGAAAATTCTTTTTCATTATAAGATCCGTCGTTATTTCTCGGGGCATCATCACCTGAATTATATCCTAGACCTTTAAAAGTATAATCATCTGCTATGTGATAATATTTTCCTTTTTTATCTTCATCTTTATCTTTCTTTGTATTATAAACCACTGCGTAAACTCTATTTTTTGTGTTTTCTTCTTTACAGCGCGCAATCTTAAAATTTTCCCTTTTTTCTGTTCTTTCTCTTTTGAATCTCGCCTTAATATAAAAATTGTGCAAGCAATAATGCCAAATAATAAAAGAAATAGAAATCAAAAAAATAATTCCAACTATTCTCTCGCTAATATCTTTTAAAAAATCCATCACAATTTTATATTTTGTTTTATTTGAAGATTGAACATCAAAACGAGATAATTTATGTGAAATAAGCTGTTGTTTTTTATAAGCATTAAATTCTTTATTTATAAATTCAGTGGTAGTCGTGCTTTTTGTATTATCATCAGCATTTGTAATACTAAAAGGAATTACAATAAGAATTATAAAAAGTAAAATTGATAAAATAGCAAATAGTTTTCTCATAAAATCTCAATATTTTCTAATCAATCTCTATACCGCTTTCTTCTTCTAATTCATTTCTTAAATCCTCCCGACAATCAAGACAAATAAAATTAGTGCTTAATTCACTATTACTCAAATCTCTATTTATTCTTTTTTTGACTCGAAATTGCATATATGCTTCCATTGAATTAATTCTAATGCAATGACCTTTTTCTTTATTACAAATAAAACATTGTCTAGCCATACTGTTAAAATTATGCGCAATTATCCGATATTCCCTCCCCCCAACACCCTAAAACCACTCCCACTCACCACTTTCCTGCCGGTTTTGCTCTAATTCCTTTCTTGCATTTTTGGCGATGCGTCCGCCATTGTGGATAAAACCCTTGACTTTTTATTTTAATACAAGTACAATGTTCTTGCTAGCTGGAAACAGTTGGCGCTGACTTTAAAGCTAAAGGGCC
>PCVT01000042.1 GCA_002787075.1 Parcubacteria group bacterium CG11_big_fil_rev_8_21_14_0_20_41_14 | reverse complement strand
TCGACTCCGCGAGTACGCTTCGTTCAGGATGACGGATGGAGGTAGATGACCTGTCCAATTCATACTCCCTCGGTGTCGCGCTAACATAAATGGTTTGGTTAATCCGTTTTTCAAATTCTTCAAATTTCAAAGGCCGATTATCTTTCGCGCTCGGCAAGCGGAACCCATAATCAACCAAAGTGTTTTTGCGGGCTTGGTCCCCATTGTACATAGCTCCGATCTGCGGAACCGTGATATGAGATTCGTCAATGAACAGCAGGTAATCTTTAGGAAAATAATCCAGCAAAGTGCATGGCGCAGAGCCGGGCTTTCTAAATTCTAATTGTCTTGAATAATTTTCAATGCCATTGCAGTAGCCAATCTGATCCATCATTTCCAAATCAAACATAGTGCGCTGTTCAATCCTTTGCGCTTCTAAAAGCTTGCCCTGTTTCTTGAATGCCTGAATCTGCTCTTGCAATTCTTCGCGTATATTTACCATGGCGCGCTTTACTTCATCTCTATCAACCACATAATGCTTAGCCGGATAAATATGAATCTCCCCATGCCGCGCCTCCTCGTCAAACACATTGTCTCCAGTGAGCGGATCAAACGCTCGGATTTCATCAATCTCATCACCAAAAAAATCAACGCGATACGCGAATTCAGAATACCCTGGCTGAACTTCCAGCACATCCCCTTTCACGCGATAAGTTCCGCGCTTAAGATCATACTCGCTTCTATTATACTGAAGCTCGTTTAATCTTCGCAAAACATCATTGCGGTTTATGCTTGCGCCTTTTTTAATTTGACAGCGCATGTTTTGGTAATTTTCCGGTTTGCCTAATCCATAAATGCAAGACACAGACGCGACAATGATAACGTCCGATCTTGTTAGTAACGCGGTAGTAGAAGCCAATCGCAACCTATCAATCTCTTCGTTAATCTGCGTCTCTTTTTCAATATACGTGTCTGTCTTCGGAATGTAGGCCTCTGGCTGGTAATAATCATAATATGATACAAAATAGTGCACTGCGTTTTTTGGGAAAAATTCCTGAAATTCGCTTGCTAATTGCGCGGCCAATGTCTTATTATGCGAAATTATTAATGTCGGCTTTTGCGCTTTCTCAATAATGTTCGCCATAGTAAAAGTTTTTCCTGAGCCCGTGACTCCAAGCAATGTCTGGTCTTTAAATCTCTTTTTCACGCCAGAAGAAAGATCCACAATTGCGTGCGGCTGATCTCCGGTTGGATTGAATGTTGACTCTAATTTGAATTTCATGGCTGAAATAGTATATCATTTTTGCGTAT
>PCVT01000063.1 GCA_002787075.1 Parcubacteria group bacterium CG11_big_fil_rev_8_21_14_0_20_41_14 | reverse complement strand
TACTAGTACAGGTGAAGAATAGTTTTTCTTTCAAATTACTAATTAAAGAGCCAAGTTCACGCTCATTGCTGGCCTCTTAGGTCTGGTGCCCCAGCAATGAGGCACCGTAAGGGTTCTTGAGGCGCTTTCCGTCCGAGACTCTGACGCTCTTAGGTAGGGTCTCCATATCTCATTGTGACACTATGTTACACCAATTCGGCATTTTCGGGCTGTCACAATGCGAATGGAATATAGAACTATATGCTCCACAGTTTTTCGCTTTCCACATTGACACGTCCCGTACGAGAGGAACATAATGGAAGAACAATCGAATACTAATGTCCATTGAGACAGGCAAATACGGCGCGTAAGCGGCCCGAGTTGCTTGTCTTTTTTAGTCGAGAAAGATCTCAACCAAGGCCAATCGCACCGTAGCGATTGGCCTTTATTCATTAACAGCAATAAACATATGAGTACACAACTCACCTGGCGCACGGTCGATAAAAAAATATCCGACTTGGTGCCCAACATTAAAAATCCTCGGACGATGAGTCCGAAGCAGACTGAGGATCTGAAGCGCTCCCTCAAGAAGTTTGATCTCGTTGAGCTCCCCGTGGTCGATCTCGACAACAAAGTCATCGCGGGCCATCAGCGGCTCATGGTCTTGAAGCTTCTCGGCCGCGAGCACGACACGATTCCGGTGCGGATTCCAAACCGCAAGCTCACGGAGAAGGAGTACGACCAGTACCTGCTCTCGAGCAACCGCATTCACGGCGACTGGGACTGGCAGGCACTCGCGGACAACTTCGACATCGAGACGCTCCTTGTGAGCGGCTTCGACGACACCGACCTCACCCACATCTTCGACGACCTCGAAGTTGAAGACGACGAGTTCGACGTTGAAAAAGAGCTTGAGAAAATCAAGACACCGACTTCCAAGCTCGGCGACCTCTACGAGCTCGGCACGCACCGCCTTATCTGCGGCGACAGTACCGATCCCGCAGTCGTGAAGAAGCTCATGGACGGAAAGAAAGCGAGCACGGTTCTCACCGACCCGCCTTACAACATCGGCCTCTCGTACGACAAAGGTATCGGTGGCAACGGTAACTACGGTGGCACGGTCAATGACGCGAAGTCGGACACGGAGTACAAGGAATTTCTGAAAGCCGCTCTACAAAACGCGCTCGCCGTTCTAGAAAAAGACGCGCACATCTTCACGTACTGCGATCAAAAGTACATCTGGCTCCTGCAGACGCTCTACGCCGAACTCGGCATCGCCAGCAAGCGCGTCTGTTTGTGGATCAAAAATAACTCCACACCCACGCCGCAAGTCGCCTTCAACAAGCAGTACGAGCCGTGCGTGTACGGCACGACCGGCAAGCCCTTCCTCTCCGAGAAGACGTTGAACTTCTCCGAGGTGCTCAACAAAGAGATCGGCACGGGCAACCGCACGCTTGAAGACATCCTCGACTTAATCGACATTTGGATGGTGAAGAGATTGAGCGGAGCCAACTACGAGCACCCAACCGAGAAGCCGCCGCAACTTCATGAGAAGGCGCTCCGCCGGTGCACAAAGCCGGGAGCAATCATCCTGGATTGCTTCGCCGGATCGGGCAGCTTGCTCGTGGCATGCGAACAACTCAAACGCTCCGCGTACTTGGTCGAACGCGAGCCAATATTCGTAGACTTAATCATACGACGCTATGAAAAACTCACCGGAAGCAAAGCAAAGAAAGTCGCTTAACGGCACCATTTGGCAACTTGGCGATCACCGCCTCGCAGAGGGCGATTGCCGTGATCCGAAACTCATGAAGGCGCTTCTTGATGATGAGCGCATCAGGCTTATTTGCACGGACCCACCGTACGGCGTCGCGGTGGTAGAAGCCAAGCGTAACTTTCGCACGCTCTCCAAGGACAAAGAAATCGCGAATGACCACCTGCAGTCCAACCACGAGTATCGTCAGTTCAGCAAAGAGTGGCTCGAAGCGGTCGTGCCGTATCTTGCACAGAAAAACAGCACGTACATCTTCAACAGCGACAAAATGGTCTGGTCGCTTCGGGACGGCATGCTTGATGCCGGACTCAAAGTTGCACAGATGCTGATCTGGGTAAAACAGCAGTCGGTGATCGGACGGCTGGACTACGCACCACAGCACGAACTCATCATCTACGGCTGGTATGGTACGCACTGCTTCAGACGCTCCAAGGACAAGTCGGTCTTGTTCTATCCTCGCCCTCACAAAAGCAAGTTCCACCCGACCACGAAGCCCGAAGGCCTCATTCGCCGCCTCGTCTTAAACTCAACCGACATCGGCGACGTGGTCTTCGACGGCTTTCTCGGTAGCGGCACGACGCTCTTGGCGTGCGAACAGATCAAACGGCGGTGCTTCGGTATCGAACTCGATCCCGAGTACTGCAAGACGATCATCAAGCGGTGGGAGAAACTCTCCGGCCTTAAAGCGAAACGCCTATGCTGAAGAAAAGCGACGAACTCAAGAACACGATCGTCGAGCAGCTCCGGAAAACGCCGATCATCCAAATCGCGTGCGAAAAGTTGAACATCTCCCGCATGTCCTTCTACCGCTGGAAGAACGAGGACAATGAGTTCGCGAAAAAGGTCGATGAAGCGCTCCTCGATGGCCAGCTCCTCGTGAATGATCTCGCAGAGTCGCAGCTCATCTCCGCAGTCAAAGACCGGAACATGAGCGCGATTATGTCGTGGCTCAAGCACCACCATCCGGCATACCGGACGAGAGTGCAGATCGAAGGCACAATCAACACCATCCAGGAAATGTCGGACGAGCAGAAGGAGCTCGTCCGAAAGGCGCTCACGCTCGCAAAGCTAAATCTTGAAGACTATGAATCCAGAGAATGACACGGCGATATTCGAAGTGATTGCGAAAGACCGCCTGGTCCGGCAGGCGGTCACGCGAAAAAGCCACTTGCTGTTCTTCCACGTATACCTCGCCCATTACGTTACCTACGAAATCGCAGAGTTCCAAAAAGACATCTTCCGCATCACCGAAGATCAGGCGAACAAGCTCGCGATCATCGTCGCGTTTCGTGGATCCGGGAAATCCACACTCGTTACCCTCTCGTACTCACTGTGGGCAATGCTCGGCATTCAGCAAAAGAAGTTCGTCCTTGTCGTCTGCCAGACACAGAACCAGGCGAAGCAACACATGACGAACCTAAAGCGTGAGCTTGAGAGCAACCATCTCCTGCAAAGCGACTTGGGGCCGTTCAAAGAGGAAGGCGCTGAGTGGGGTGTCTCGTCGCTTGTCTTCCCGCAGAAGAATGCACGCATTACCGCCGTCTCGACCGAGCAAAGTATCCGTGGTCTTCGCCACAACCAGTACCGTCCCGACCTCATCATCTGCGACGACGTTGAGGATCTGGCGTCGGTAAAGACGCGCGAGAGTAGGCAGAAAACGTACAACTGGTTCACAGGCGAAGTCATCCCGGTCGGAGACCAACCGACCCGCACCATCGTGGTCGGCAACCTCCTCCACGATGACTCACTCGTTATGCACTTGAAGCGCGATATCGACGAGGGCCAGCGTGATGGCATCTTCAAGGCGTACCCGCTCATTGACGAACACGAGCAGGTTCTCTGGCCTGGGAAATATCCAACACAGGAAGCCATCGATGAGGAAAGACGAAAAAGCGGCAACGATGTTGCCTGGCAGAGAGAGTACCTGCTCCGCATTATTCCCACTGAGGACCAGGTCATTCACCGGGAGTGGATCCAGTACTACGATGACCTCCCCGCGAGGAAAAGTTGCTACAGTGGCATCTTCACGGGCGTCGATCTCGCCATATCGGAGAGAGATACGGCCGACTACACAGCCATCGTCAGCGCGCTTTTCTACAAAGACGAGAAGGGCTTCTTCATCTACATCCTGCCTAACATCATCAACAAGCGCATGGGTTTCCCCGATACAATTACGAAAATCAAAGAAATCAGTAATGCGAACAGACAGACTCACTCAAGCTACCTGCTTGTCGAGGAAGTCGGGTATCAGAAAGCGGTAATAGACCAACTCCTGCACGATTCGTTCAATGTCACCGGAGTAAAAGTGAACGGTGATAAACGATCACGCCTCATGAGCATCGCGACGATGATACAGACCGGAAGGATTATATTTCCACGACACGGTGCGGAAGAATTAGTACAGCAAATTGTTGGCTTCGGCGCGGAGCGGCACGACGACCTCGTGGATGCCTTCACCATCATCGCGCACCACGCAATACAATTCGACGAACAACCACCGAGCACCATTGTCTTCGTACCAAGGACAAGCGACCGTTGGGAAGAAGGAGAGCGAAATTGGTCTCCCGCAGGATACGAACAGTTTGAGCGCAGCGGGTTGTGGTAGCAACCCTTGACGGATCAACACATAAAAACAAAACTGGCGATTGAACAATCGCCAGTTTTGTTATTTCTTTTTTCGCTAAGATTTAGAACGCAACTACAGACTCATTTGAACACACACTTGTTCCCGCTTCGCAGATTTTATAGGTGAATGTTCCGCTCCCTTTCTGGTTGATATTGTCTGCGTAAGCTCCGTCGTTTACTGTTGCTGGCACAATTATAATCCCATTTCGATACACATCTACACTTACCGACGCCGCACCATTCCACGATAGGTCGGCTTTCATAACTCCTTTAACTTTGTATCCAACAGCGGAGAGCGTAATGTCAGCAACAGGCGCTGTCGTGAGTCCGAAGTTCACACTAGTGGTCGTGTTTTCGGTAATGGTTGCATCAGAAGAAGCGGCGGAGTAGCCGGATGCGCTGGCAGTCACTGAGTACGAACCGATTGCGATATCGTTTATGAAGTAGTAGCCAGTCGTGTCCGTTGTCGCCGAGTATACTCCGGCAGTCACCGTTGCGCCTTCAATTGGATTCGAAGAGTCGTCCGTCACAAATCCGTCGAGGACTCCTGTCGCTACTGGCGTTACTGCGCTAAGCGCATTATTCACATTTACGAGACCGAAGCCGTACTTATCATCACGTCCGGCCGCACCCAAATCAATCGCCGTGGAGTTCATAAGTGCTCGTACCTCATCTCCGACACCGTTCCCGTTCGCATCGTGCACGAGACCAGAGCCGATAAGGAGTGCTGCGACACCAGCAACATGCGGAGATGCCATGGAGGTTCCTGACCCGTACTTGTAGCACTCACCGTCCGGTTGTCCGTCGCCGTTTATATCTGTCAGCGTTCCTGTGCAAACTGGTTGAGGATCGTAATACCCCTGATCGTCGTTCCATGTAGAGTAGACTGATTCTCCTGGCGCAACCAGCTCAACATTCGGACCAGTGCTTGAGAAAGAGGCTCTCGTGTCACCCTGTTTTGTTGCTCCTACTGCTATCACCGATTCGTAATTTGCAGGGTAAATGGTGTTGGTTCCTTTTCCAGCAGGATTCCCGGAGTTCCCGGCCGCTGCTACGATGACGAGTCCTTCATTGGCCGCTTCCGCAAATGCCTGCTCTCCCGCCTGAGAATACGCTTGGCTACTGCCGAGACTCAAATTCACCACGTCCATTCTGACTCCCTGCGTAGTCGTTCCGAGCGTATCTCCCCACGGGAGCAACGTGACTTCGCGTCCGAGCGACCATTCGATTGCCGAGATGATGTCGCTTTCGTATCCGACACCGTCGTCATTCAGTACGCGAAGTGAGTACAAATCGCATTCTGGTGCAACACCGACGACACCAAGTTTTGGACTTGTCCCACCGTTGTCGTTGTCCGCCGCACATGCCGTTCCGGCTACATGCGTGCCGTGGCCGTACACATCCATCGGGTCAAGGTCGTAATAGTAAAAATCATATCCGCCTTTGTAGTTTGAGGAGTGGTCTGGGTGCATGTAGTTTATGCCAGAGTCGATGATGCCGATTTTTACGCCCTGTCCTTTGTAGTTTTGTTCATGGCCAACACCGCTCTCTATTCTTTCAACGCCCCACGCGTTTGAGTATTCCGTATCGTATGTGATGGCGGTCGCCTCAACTTTGTGGTTTTCCTCGATGGAAGTAATGCTCGGATTATGCAAAAGACCAGGGATAGC
>PCVT01000207.1:6093-8684 GCA_002787075.1 Parcubacteria group bacterium CG11_big_fil_rev_8_21_14_0_20_41_14 | reverse complement strand
TGCTGGAGTTGGCGTGAATTACGACGCGATGGATCCGTTCAAGCGGATAGCGCAACTCGCAGGTCGCGAGACCGCAAATAACATCAGGCGATTGAACAACGGTGAGTTTCAAGAAGTCGAAATGAGCCGTGGTGAAAGTGCCTACCTCATTGAAGCGGCTAAGAGCTACTTCGCTCATGTCGAGGAAGGACTAGGCACGAAGAATCTCGTCGCCGACGCGATGTACCGTCTCACTGGCAAGTCGTATTACGACCACATCGCGCAGGATACTGTGGCGATGATCGTGAACGACATGATTACACTCGGTGCACTTCCTCTTTCGGTGGCGATGCATCTCGCTGTCGGCGACTCGAATTGGTTCGACGACGAAAAGCGATGTCGTGATCTCGTCGAGGGCTGGAAGAATGCATGCAATCTCGCGCGATGCGTTTGGGGTGGCGGCGAAACCCCGACGCTCAAGGGCGTTGTCGTACCGGAGGCAATCGTGCTTTCTGGTTCGGCGATGGGTCTTGTGAAGCCGAAGGAGCGACTTATCACCGCGGAGAATATCCAACACGGCGATGCGATCGTTCTCATCGAGAGTTCCGGTATCCACGCGAACGGCCTCACTATGGCTCGAAAGATTGCTGAGAGAAAAGATGGATTCTGGCGAAAACTGGCACATCTATTTCTCCCTGAACATTTTTCACTGTGTGCTTTACCAAAAGGCTATCTCACCACGCTAGACGATGAGCGAACATACGGCGAGACACTACTTGACCCGACGCACATCTACGTCGGCCTCGTTGAAGATTGCCTCAATCGTGGCGTGAGCATCCACTACGCTGTGAACATCACGGGTCATGGCTGGCGCAAGCTCATGCGGGCAACGCAATCGTTCGCCTACATCGTCGAGCGACTACCGAAGCAACTCCCAGTCTTCAGTTTTCTACAGAAGCACGGACCAGTGGACGACATGGAAGCGTACGGCAACTTCAATATGGGTGCGGGCTTCGCGCTCTATGTTTCGGAAGCCGACGCAGACGCGGTTCTCGAAGTCGCCGTTTTGCACAAACTCGGTGCACTCCGCGCCGGATACATTGAGCGAGGCGAGAAGAAAGTCGTCATCAAACCGAAAAGTCTCGAATACTCCGGCGCAACGCTCGGAGTCCGATGACTCACAAGCTCCAAAACTCATGGGTTCGCTATCGCAAGGTAGCGAACCCTTTTTCTTTTTGTAAAAGTGCTAAAGAATTTGCCACCAAAGCAGTAAATTTTTTAAGCTCATTTTTCTTGAAAAATTTACTGAAATGCGTTCGGACTATTTTAAGAATACTGCACCATTTTTTGCGAAAGCCCGACACAGCGCGGGCTTTTTTCAATGGCTAAACTAGTTTCACTAGTGTCCCATTAATTTTTTCGCCCTCGCGGTTTTCCCTTTAGAATACTACGTTTTCGAACAAAACGTTATTTTTCGATTTGCCAGCGGTTCATGCGATAATTGATGATATATCATTATCATCAATACTATGAATCAAGGAAGCTATGTTTTTTCACAAATCATGGAACCGGTTGCCAGATACCAATTTAACGAATGTGTCGCCCGATATCATGGAGATTATTGGGTGAAACGATTCTCATGCTGGGATCATTTTCTGGCGCTGACTTTCGGCCAGCTTGCCTTTCGGGAGAGCTTGCGAGACATTGTCATCTGCCTCACTGCCCAGCGCAACAAATTGTACCATCTCGGCTTTCGTTCCGTGGTTGCACGCAACACCTTGGCGCATGCCAGTGAAAAGCGGGACTGGCGCATCTACCGCGACTATGCGCTCCTGCTTATTGACGAAGCGCGACGGCTGTATGTTGACGAATCGTCCTTTGCAGATACTATTGGAGCTGCGGTATATGTCATTGATGCGAGCATTATCGAACTCTGCATGGGGCTATTCCCTTGGTCGCGTTTTAGGGAATATCATGCTGGCATCAAGCTCAATGTAGCCATGGATTTACGCGGCTCTTTGCCCGTATTTTTTCATATTTCCAGATGGAATACGCCTGATTTGGCGTTTCTTGACCACATAACATATGAACCCGGATCATATTATGTTATGGACCGCGGTTATGTTGATTTCAGGCGTATGTATGCCATACAACGCGCCGGAGCATTCTTTGTAAACAGGGCGCGCCGCGACCTCCGCTTCCGCAGGATATACTCTCGAACCATCGACAAGACAACGGGGGTGCGATGTGATCAGGTGATTGTGTTTACCGGACATTATGCGCGCAAGGACTATCCAGAAAAATTGCGCCGGGTTAAATATGTTGACCAGGACACCGGACGGCGGTATGTATTTTTGACGAACAATTTTACCCATGATGCTCATGTAATCGCGGAGCTATATCGGCACCGATGGCAGATTGAATTATTTTTCAAATGGATTAAACAACACTTGTGCATCAAAGCGTTTTGGGGTCGTTCCATGAACGCGGTGAAAGTGCAAATCTGCATTGCCATCTGCGCGTACCTGTTGGTTGCCATTACCAAAAAGCGACTGGGCATCACGCGGAACACCTACGAAATTCTACAGATTTTGAGCGTGTCGCTTTTTGAC
>PCVT01000207.1:0-6072 GCA_002787075.1 Parcubacteria group bacterium CG11_big_fil_rev_8_21_14_0_20_41_14 | reverse complement strand
CAGAGTTTCAGCTACAAAATTTTTCATTAGATCAACAAACTAATCAAAAACAGCCCAGTTTGTGGGATTATTAATGGGACACTAGTGAAACTAGCTTAGCCATTGGCAAAAAACAAAAAAACGACTGCCCACAACAGCCGTTTTTGAAAATAAAAACCAAAGATAAGAAGAATTGTCAGCATTGCCCCTTTCCAAGCAGTTAGCCCGACGACTTCTCGCCGAACCACTTGCAAAGTCCGTAGACAAAACCTTCAGTGTCTTCCAAATATAAGACGGAAAAGTTGCGGATGCGTTACATAAGGAGTAGGAGCTATTTTTGTGCTATAATAACTCTATATGAAAACAAAAAACATCATCACTCTCATAATCTGCCTCGCAATACCGCAAATCGCCGGAGGAATCGGCGCGCTCGCCACAACGCCGAACATAGATAGTTGGTACGCTTCAATCATAAAACCATCATTCAACCCGCCGAACTGGATATTTGGCCCGGTTTGGACCTTTCTTTTCCTTTTAATGGGAATCGCGCTGTATTTTGTGTGGACATCTAAGCAAAATAAAGCGCGAACCATTGGATTGCGAGTATTTGGAATCCAGCTCATTTTAAATATAGTATGGTCATATCTGTTTTTCGCGATGCACAGGCCTGACTTGGCATTCTTGGAAATAATCATCCTATTACTCGCCATAATAGCGAACATGATCGCGTTTTACAGCATCAAAAAAACATTAGCATATTTATTAGCCCCATATTTAGCATGGGTAATCTTTGCCTCTGCGCTTAATTTCGCGATTTGGCAATTAAATTAAAAACCTTCAAATGAAACATTATCTCCGAATAATTATATCCATCATAGCTATTTTTGCCGGGCTTGCCGCTATTCAATTATTAATGGGAAGATCGTTTTTTGGGCCAGATAATATGTTTGGATGGTGGACAAGCAGTATATGGTCTAATGAACAATCCCAGCGCTTGGCAGATCCATATTCATTATCACACATCATCCATGGCTTGGCTTTTTACGCTATTCTCTGGCTTTTCGCGAGAAAAATGCCAGTATGGAAGCGATTGTTGCTTGCTTTTCTAATGGAGGCAGGATGGGAAATTTTGGAAAACACATCCTTTATAATTGAGCGCTACCGCGCGGTTACCATTTCGCTTGGATATTACGGGGACAGTATTTTGAATTCTTTGGGAGACATGCTCATGATGGGTATTGGATTTTTTCTTGCCTATAAACTTCGGCCTTGGCAAGGAATCGCGCTTGTTTTTTTATTGGAAATTATTTTGCTGTTTTGGGTGAGGGATAATTTAACCATAAATATCATCATGCTTATTTATCCCATTGAAGCCATAAAAAATTGGCAGCTCATGGTCACGCCAATGGTTTAGCATTGAATTTATAGTTGATTAAAATATATGCTTATGTCTACAAAAATTAAAAGAAAAATCATTGCCCCCTATATTCACGCATTTGAAATAGAAAAATCAGGACTTGTTGCTATTTCTGTTTCAGCGCGATGCAAATCAAAAGAACAGATTAAATCAAATACAGACGAAGATTTGCGCGTAGAAATAAATCATGCGCCACTAAGGGAATTGCTTCCAGAAAAGAATATACAGCAATTCAATATCCCATGCGCGTTCAATGGGTCCAAATTGCGCGGTCTTAAAAAGACTGTTGTATTTCTGACTGTATTAGAGAAAGGAGGGCATGAGATTATTCTTATACCTAATAATTCGGCTTTTGTAGAAGAAATACAAGTACAGTCATACCCAGGAAATCAAAACCCACAAATTGAAGTTAACGAACAAGCAGAAGACGGAGATCGAAGGCCTTGGCATAATTTTGTGATTATTGATTTGCCATTGAAAAGTGGAAGTATTAAAGCAGGAGTACAATATTATAAGTATGATAGCGATGATATAAAGTTAATTGTTGATGGACATGTTTATACAAGAGAAGATTCTAGGTTGCATAAATTTTGGCTATGGGCAGGATCGTTATTAGGAAAGACGCCTAAAAGAGTTGTTGTAGAAAAAGAATTTGAAACACATCTATTACCAAATACTCATTATATAGAAATGCATGCAGATAAAACTCCAATTTTGCATGATGTTCAACTTGATTTTTCTGAGAATGAAACTAATGCCCAAGTTCGCGCTCGCAGGATTATTAAAGAAAATGTTGGCATTATCAAAACTGCTGCGAAAGAATTTGAGGTTGATCCTGTAATGGTTGCTGGAGTTATTCACCAGGAACAATCAACAAATTTTAATTTTAGGGACAAATTGACAGATTATATTGGCGGGCTCGCAGGTATTGATACTTCAATTGGAATAGGTCAGGTTAAAGTTTCAACAGCAGAAGAACTTGAACAAAAGTTTAACAAGTTAAATCCTATAATCAATGATAAAAAAGTTATTAATACCAGAGCAATGCGTGTTGAGTTTTTAAAAGATCCTCTAATGAATGTTAGATATGTTGCAACCAAAATAAAGTTTGATCAGGATAGGTGGAGAGATGCTGGATTTGATATTAGTAGCAAACCAGAAATTCTTGCCACACTTTATAATATTGATAGTGTCAAAGAGCCAGAGAAAAAACCACACATAAATCCTGATTCAAATGATTTTGGAAAAGGTGTTGCATTGAATTATAATATTATAAAAGGTTGGCTAAAAATATGAGTATTCGCAAATCCTTTTCAAGACCCATTCTTTTTATTGCGTTTATACCATTTGTATTATGGCTTTCTTTATTTTGGCGCATTTTTCTTTATTCGTTTTTTGATGAAACCAAACAAAAAGATACTATTGTTGTTCTAGGAGATAGCATAGAAGACGGGCATCTGTCCTATGCATATCAGGCGCAATTAGATCATGCAGCAGAGCTTTTTAAACAAGGATATGCTCCTTTGATAATATTAATGGGCGGAACAGAAAAAGAAAAAAAGGAGATAAATTCAGATATAGGAGCTAAATATTTGCGCGAAGCCGGAATTGCTGATAAGTCAATTATATTTGCGCCATATGGCAGAGATATGTTTAATACAATACAATGGGCAGATTATGAGGTGCGGCAATACACAGAAGATGGAATCGGTTCTTCTCTGTTTGTGGGCAATGATTATCATAATTACCGGATTGAAACAACTGCGCGTGATATTGGCATGATAACTAATTTGTCTCCAGTAAAATCAAAATTCCTCTTTAGCAGATTCTACCATGTATTTATAGAGAGTTTTTCGTATATTGCTTATCTTATTGCTGAAGTAAGTTAAATTATGAATAAAAAATATTCTTTCCTAAAAATACTTTCTATATTCGCCGCAATATTATTTGCTTTATTTCTTCTGCTGTTCTCCAGTATTTTTGTTCATTCATTTTCCGACAACGCAAAAAAGGCAGATTCTATTGTGGTTTTAGGAGCTGCTCAGTGGGATATGGATCCATCCCCTATGTTTCAAGCGCGATTGGATCATGCGTTTGATCTGTATAAGGCAGGATATGCTCCATCTATAATTTTGACTGGAGGTTTTAGGCAGGGAGAAGAAGTGTCAGAAGCAGATGTTGGCGCGTATTATTTGCATAGCAAAGGAGTTTTGCCTGGCGCGCTTTTTGTAGATTCGCATGGAAAAACCACTTTTGAAAGCTTAAACAGCGTTGCAAATTTATTGTCTGATCTAAACATTGGGCCAGTTATTCTAGTGAGCCATGATTTTCATAATATGCGATTGAGCAAGATGGCAGAAGATATTGGAATTAACGCTGTTGTTTCTCCTGTTCGTTCTAAGAATTTTTTCAGCAAAATACATTATATGTTGCGCGAAACAGTTGTATACATTGCATATTTTTTATTCGAGATTTAATTATAAATGACTCCTGATCCGCTGAATTGGCTCTCTGACACCGTTTTTATTTCAGATTCATAATAATATGCCCAACAAATATTCACAAGATCCGCAAGATGAGATAGATTTGCATCAGATGACTCGAAAAGAAGCGAGAGAGGCAATTTTGGAATTTTTAGATATAAGCAAAAATCAAGGCAAAAAAATCGTCCGCATAATCACAGGCAAAGGCCTTCACTCCAGCTCTGGCCCAGTGCTTGGAGATTTCGCGCGCGCGCTTTTGGATGAATATGAATATGATTATCGCGACGCGAAAATAAACCAAGGCGCGCACGGAGCAATTGACGTGAAATTATAAAACAAAATATTCTTCCAAATAAGCCGGTCAAAATGATCGGATTTTTTACGCCCCAAAACAACGTATTGCGGCATATCGCAACAAAAGGTATAATATCTTTATATGCCAAACGATAATCCATCAATAGAGGACTTGCTTTCAAAGAAAACGCCCAAAAATATCCAAGATCCTTTATCCTCTAAACAAGAAGATGAAGACGAGCAAACTCAATTGCAAAATAAAATAGGCCAAATAGAGCGCCAAGGAAACGAAAAAGAAGTTGAGCAAAAAGCAGGCGAACTTGGCTTGCAATATGCTGATTTTAACAAAACACTAATAGACCGCGAGGCCTTGCCTCTTTTATCTAGGCAAGACATGGAAACGCTCAAAGCAGCGGTATTTTTAAACCAATCAGGACAATTGCGCGTGGGAGTTACAGAACCATCAGAATCAGCAGCAAAAAAATTGCAAGAACTATCCCAAACACAAAATGCCCAAGGAGCAATGTATTTGATATCTGAAGACAGCTTTCAAAAAGCGCTCAAAACATATGATTCATTGCCGAAAAAGCCAAAATTGCAAAAAGCAGTTGCCATAAGCGCTGAAGATCTTGAAAAATACAAAGAAGAAGTATCAGACCCATCCTTGCTTCCGGAAAAAATCAAAAATATTCCTTTGACAGATGTGATGACTATCATTCTTGCCGCGGGAATTCAAGCAGAAGCATCAGACATCCACATAGAAGCAGAAGAAGCAGGCATAAAACTTAGGTTTCGCTTGGACGGAGTTTTGAAAGATATAGCTGAGCTTGATTCAAAAATGTGGGATCAAGTAATTTCGCGCGTAAAATTATTATCAAAATTAAAACTGAACATAACAGACAAGCCACAAGACGGAAGAATCAGCATAGAATTGCCTGAAGAAGAACTTGATATCCGCGTATCAACTTTGCCGACCTCATATGGCGAAAGCGTGGTAATGCGCATTTTGCGCTCTAGCGCAATTGGGCTTGAGTTCAGCGACCTTGGATTGCGAGGAAAAATATTTAATGATTTAAAGCGCGAAATTGAGCGGCCAAATGGAATGATTCTAACCACTGGGCCAACCGGATCTGGCAAAACTACTACATTATACGCTATCTTGAAGAAGCTCAACAAAGAAGGAACAAAAATAATTACTTTGGAAGACCCGATTGAATACAAACTCAAAGGCGTGAACCAATCACAAGTTGACAAGTCCGGTAATTATGATTTTGCCAAGGGCTTGCGTTCTATTCTGCGCCAGGATCCGGACATTGTGATGGTGGGCGAAATTCGGGATTTGGAAACAGCTGATGTCGCGATTAACGCGGCTCTTACCGGGCACTTGGTGTTATCCACTCTGCATACTAACGACGCGTCCGGCGCGATTCCGCGATTCCTTTCCATGGGCGTGAAGCCGTTTTTGCTTTCCCCGGCCGTGAACGCTGTGATTGGACAAAGATTAGTGCGCAAGATTTGCCCTAAGTGCAAGCAGGAAACAGAGCTAGACAGCCAAAAGATTACGCGGGTAATGGAAATTTTAAAATCAATTCCAGTAAATTCCGGATTCGCGCCTGACATGTCTAATGCCATGAAGTTTTACAAAGGCGCTGGATGCGAGCAATGCAGAGAGGGCTACAAAGGCAGAATTGGAATTTACGAGGTTTTTATAATGACTCCAAAAATTGAAAAGTTGATTTTAGCTGGCCAAGTTTCTGAAAATGACATCAAGCAAATTACGCAAGGCGAAGGCATGATCTCCATGGTCCAAGATGGCGTTCTCAAGGCCTTAGATGGCATTACTTCTATTGATGAAGTATTTCGGGTGACTGAGTAAAAACGGTGTCAGGAGTCGTTTTT
>PCVT01000052.1 GCA_002787075.1 Parcubacteria group bacterium CG11_big_fil_rev_8_21_14_0_20_41_14 | reverse complement strand
GATTGAATGTTGACTCTAATTTGAATTTCATGGCTGAAATAGTATATCATTTTTGCGTATTTACATCAATATCGCGCTAATAGCTATTTATGGTATACTACTATATAGTATGATTGCATCAATTTCAGGCAAAATTAGCCAAAAAAATGAGAATTCGGTTATAATAGACGTCCAGGGAATGGGCTATCTTGTGGCGATTCCACAAGCAGAACTGACGCAATTGCGCGTTAACAGCGAAATAACTTTGCGCACATATCTTGTGGTAAAAGAAGATGCTTTAGATCTCTATGGCAGTCAGAATCCAAAAGTTCTAGATTGGTTCAAGATGCTTTTGAATGTAAAAGGAATTGGCCCAAAATCAGCTTTATCCATTGTCTCAATTGCTCGTCCAGAAGATTTGTCAGTCGCGCTTCAAGCAGAATCAGTTGATATTCTCACAAACTGCGGAATCAGCAAAAAAGTGGCAGAGCGCATTATCTTAGAGCTAAAAAACAAAGCAAAGAACTTGATTGATATAAAAGACGCGCCAAGTGTAAAGTCAGTTACACTAAATTCAGAAGCATTGCAGGCATTGGAAGCTTTAGGGTATTCGCGCGATCACGCTCGCGAGGCATTGAAAGATGCTAAAGGCGATGACGTGGAAACCAAAATCCGTTCCGCTTTGCGCGCCTTAGGAAAATAATATGTGGCAAACCATCGTCGACAAACAACACTGGAACATGCTCGCCTCTGCCCATGGGCACGCGCAATTTTTGCAGTCATGGGAATGGGGAGAATTTCAAAAAGCATATGGCCGCCGCGTTTTGCGGCTTTCGTGGAAAGACCAA
Source organism: Parcubacteria group bacterium CG11_big_fil_rev_8_21_14_0_20_41_14 (assembly GCA_002787075.1). GTDB lineage: Bacteria > Patescibacteriota > Patescibacteriia > UBA2169 > UBA2169 > CG1-02-41-12. The sequence continues at coordinate 540 of PCVT01000052.1, read as the reverse complement.
GTTCTTGTCCAGTTTATTGACATGCCTTTACCAACTGGGAAATTCTATTGGTACTGTGGCCGCGGACCAATTGAAATTGATCCAAGCGAAAAGCGTCCTGCTTTATCATCTTTGCATCAGTATCTTAAAAAAACCAATGCCCTTTTCGGACGCATAGATCCGCTTAAGTCCGATTTTTGGAAAACAGCGCATACTCTGAATCAAAAACCAATCGCCTCAACCCAGCCACTTTGCGTGCGGCTTATAGATATCACAGTTCCAGAAAAAGAATATTTTGAAAAAGGAATCCATCAAAAAACGCGCTACAATATCCGTTTATCAGAGCGTAAAGGAGTTGAAATCCGCAATGGCGAAATTAATAATTTTTTAAATCTCAACGCGCAGACCACTGAGCGCAACCAATTCACGCCCCATCCGAACGCGTACTATATTGCCATGATCAAACATCTATCCCAAAATCCAGACCAATGGCAAGATTGTTCAGTCAAAATTTGGGAAGCAACATACAAAGGCACGGTAGTTGCCAGCAATATCATCATC
>PCVT01000217.1:581-1401 GCA_002787075.1 Parcubacteria group bacterium CG11_big_fil_rev_8_21_14_0_20_41_14 | reverse complement strand
GGTGCAGGCTCAGGTTTTTATTCTATTGAGGCGGCTCACGCTGTCGCTCCTCATGGCAAGGTATATGCCATAGACATACAGACAGAACTTTTGACACGACTGATCAATGAAGCAAAAACTCGTCGAATAACAAATTTGGATATAGTAGTGGGTGATTTGGAGAAAAATGACGGGATAAGTCTCAGAGAAGGTACGGTAGATGCTGTTATCGCTTCAAATATTATTTTTATGCTCGATGACAAAAAAACTTTTCTCACAGAAATTCGTAGGATACTCAAATCAGGTGGTAAACTCCTTCTCATAGATTGGTCGGCATCATTTTCTCAAATGGGTCCGCATCCAGAACATGTTGTGTACAAAGACACAGCACGAAAACTAGCTCAAGAAGTCGGTTTTACTCTTGAAAAAGAGATAGATGCTGGTGCACATCATTATGGTATGATTCTAAGGAAGTCTTAATACATCAGGTTATTTCACGTGTCCCGATTTCAAATCATATTTATAACAGTCCTCGTCATATTCGCAGTCGCAGGTATTGCGACTTTTGCACTCTCAAAAAACCAAGGCGGATCTGATGCACCTCAGCTAGTCATGTGGGGTACTTTTGATTCATCACTCATGTCAGGCTTTTTATCAGAAGTCGCTTCTGCCTATAGAAAAGAGGTCAACGTGAGTTATGTGGAAAAAACTACCGCGTCTATAGAGTCTGATCTCGTGGAGGCTCTCGCTCGGGGACAAGGACCAGATCTCATACTTTTGCCACAGGATCTCATTTCAAAACAACTAGACAAGTTTTATCCAATACCATTTTCATCTTATT
>PCVT01000217.1:0-575 GCA_002787075.1 Parcubacteria group bacterium CG11_big_fil_rev_8_21_14_0_20_41_14 | reverse complement strand
GAGATTTTAAAGATACCTATCTTCAAGAAGGAGAAATATTCTTGCTTCCTGAAGGAATCATCGGACTGCCGTTCCTCTTTGATCCTATTGTAATGTACTGGAATCGAGACCTCTTCACCAACGCGGGAATCGTTACCCCACCTTCCACCTGGAAACAGTTTTATGACCTTGCGCCACGTGTTACCGTGCGGGATCAGAGTGGAAATATATCACGTAGCCTGGTTTCCCTGGGGACCTATCAGAACATAAACCATGCGAAAGAAATTCTATCGCTACTTATTATGCAAGCAGGCAACCCTATCGTCTTAAATCAAGGAGGTGCTCCTGTGGTGACCCTTGTTCCGCCAAATCAATCTAGCGTCGAAAACCCTACAGCAAGCGCGGTGCGTTTCTTTACCGAGTTTTCAAAACAGGACAAGGACTCGTACTCGTGGAACAGCTCACTACCTCCTTCGCGAACAATGTTTGAACTAGGCGACCTCGCTCTTTACTTTGGATACGCAAGCGAATATGCGTCTATTCGTGAGAAAAACCCCCACCTCAACTTTGACGTTACAATCATTCCACAAATAGAA
>PCVT01000021.1:1438-7436 GCA_002787075.1 Parcubacteria group bacterium CG11_big_fil_rev_8_21_14_0_20_41_14 | reverse complement strand
TGCGCAACAGCGCGGTATATAATTATGATGGCGTGGAGTTCGCGCTCGTTGAAGTGCCGGGACACAGCTATTATTTTGAAGCGGAAAAAGTCGTGTCATCTGAGAGCGAGAAAGACAAGGCAAGAGATGATGTCGCCGCAGTATGCGCGCGCCTTGGACTTTCAATTTTTAGCGATGTGGAATTCTACAATTATATTGAACAACTAAACAAAGAAGCAAATGAAGTATTTGATTTTGCCAAAGATTTTTCAGAAGGGTATTTCAAAAAGCGATTCAGTATATAAGAGAAGCAGTTGATGTTTGTCTTTTTTATATAAAAAAAGGGCTATATCCTTTTTGTGTTGTTTTATGACACATAGGTTATATAGCCCCATGAATGGTCGGAGCGACGGGATTTGAACCCGCCGCGACCCCCTGCTCCCGAAGCAGGTGCGCTACCGGGCTGCGCCACGCTCCGATCTAAAAGTTTGCTTCATATTACCCGTTTTTTCGCCGTTCATCAATATTAGAAACCTAACTTTCGGTTCTGTGTAAGAGAGGAGAAGAAGCGGTGCTTTTCCTCTCTTTATTTTTATGCTAGGTTATAACCATATGAAATCAACAACATTTGGCATCATTGGCGCCGGGGTCATGGGGACTGCATTGTGTGAAAATTTGATAAACAAGAAGGTTGCGCGCCCTGGGCAAATTTTTATATGCGATCGCGATGAAGAGTGCGCCCATGCTTTTTCAAAGCGCTATGGAGTTCGCTCCAAAAACGCGCGAGAGATTGTTTCTTTGTGCGATTATATTTTGCTTGCAATTAAACCCCAGGATTTTGATATGCTTGGCACCCAGATCAAATCATCCGTATGCAAAAAATCAATCGTGCTTTCAATTATGGCTGGCATTACTTTGCAGCGATTGCGCCGATGTTTGGGCCATGAGCGCGTAGTGCGCGCCATGCCGAATTTGGCGGCACGCGTGGGTGCGGCAATGACCGTATATAAAATTGGTTTTTTATCATCGCCAAAAGAACAAAAGGTCATTGGCTCCATATTCTCGTCTTTCGGCGCAATAGAATGTGTGTCGCAAGAATCATTGCTTGATGCCGCAACTGCTATTAGTGGAAGCGGCCCGGGGTATGTATATTTATTTATGGAATATCTTATTCGCGAAGCGGAAAAAATAGGGTTTACTCGTTCGCAGGCCGAAAGAATTGTGGCGCAAACTTTTGATGGCGCCATAAATGCGATAAAAGAATCAGGCGAAACTCCTGAAGCAATGCGCGCCAAAGTCGCGTCAAAACGCGGCACCACTGAGGCGGCTTTTAATTCATTTAAAAAAGACAAATTCAGCGCAATCATAGCGCATGCAGTGCGCGCCGCATATAATCGTTCAAAAAAGTTATCGCAATAATAATGTTTTATGCCTTTACTGCTTGAAAATAATTTAAAAAAAGTTTATGAGGCATCACGCTTATTGGGCGTGTCTAGGGAAAAAGCGAGAAAAAATTTTTTGCTTATATTGGCGCGCATGCTTGAGAGCGATTATGACGCTATTTTGCGCGCTAACGCGCGCGACTGCAAAAAAATGGATTCGCATGATCCAATGTTGGATCGCTTAAGATTGACCCGGGAACAAATTCAATCAATGGCGCGCGATGTTCGCTCTATTGCCGCCATACAAGATGTTATTCATGAGACAATTGAAAAGCGCGTATTGAAAAATGGGCTTAAGATTTCTAAAATACGAGTGCCTATAGGCGTTATCGCTGTTATTTATGAATCCAGACCTAATGTTACTATAGATGTTGCTGTCTTATGCGTAAAATCAGGCAACGCGGCTGTTCTTAAAGGCGGTAGAGAAAGCAGTGAGTCAAATAGGGTGCTGGCGCGCATTATACAAAAAAGCCTGGTAAAAGCAGGATTGCCTAAAGATTGTATTTTATATATTGACGCAAAAGACAGGGATACAGTGCGCCAAGTCTTGGCCATGGATAAGTATATTGATATTGTTATTCCTCGCGGTGGAAGGGGGCTTATTGATTTTGTGCGCATGAACGCGCGCATGCCATCTATAGAAACCGGAGCAGGAGTATGCCATGCGTATATAGACAAGGGATCTGATGTCAATATAGCAGTTTCAATTGTGCACAATGCAAAGACACAGCGTCCAAGCGTGTGCAATGCATTGGATACTTTGGTCATCCATAAAGATATTGCAAAAAAGTTTTTGTCGTTATTCTGCAAAGTTTTCAAAAATAGCAATGTTGAGGTACGCGCTGATGCGCAAAGTTTTTGCATTCTCAAATTATACAATTACAAACAATTGAAAAAAGCATCAAAAAAAGATTTTGGCACAGAGTTTTTGTCTTTAAAGATGTCAATAAAGATTGTTGGCTCAATTAATGAAGCAATCAAGCATATCAATACATGCGGATCCGGGCACTCGGAGGCGATTATTTCAAATAATACAAAATCAATTCAAAGATTTTTTTCTGAAATTGATGCGGCATGCGTGTATGCGAATGCTTCCACTAGGTTTACTGATGGCTCAGTGTTCGGATTAGGGGGCGAGATCGGCATTAGTACTCAAAAGCTGCATGCCCGGGGCCCTATGGGAACTAATGAGCTAACTACATATAAATGGGTTATTGAGGGGGATGGGCAAGTTCGTGAATGAAACGGTATTTGTTCACAACTCTGAGCGGGCTTTTTGAAGCACAAGCAAAACAACTTCAAAAAACAGGGTATTTGGGTTTCTTTTCAGCAAAGTCTAAATAACCGAGGAATTAACCTCGTGCGCCTTGGCTCCGGCTAAAGAACCGGAGCCGCCGAATATCTTCCGTATGACCACCTGGGGCCGTATGTCCATCTCGGCAGGATTGTTCTCTGGCAGAACATTGTCGTATTTCAGAAGGCCGCATGTTTATTCCTAGAAAGAAGCTAAATTTAATATGAAGAAACTAGTAATAAAAATCGGATCACAACTGCTTACCGATAAGCAGATGCAGCTCAATCAGATCATGATTGAGAGCATTGCCGTGCAGGTTGCTGAATTGCTGAAATCAGGCAAGCAAGTTGTGCTAGTTTCTTCTGGAGCTGTAGCATCGGGTCGGTCAGCTAAAACGCTGATTGGCCCGTTTTCTTTGGTTCCAGACCAGCAAGACCCTGATCTTCTTCGCGAGCAGATTCTGGCGGCAGTGGGCCAGCCGCGCTTGATGCGCGTATATCGGCGCATGTTTGAGAAGCAAAATCCGCCTATTGAGGCCGCGCAACTATTGGTTACGCGCGCGGATTTCGCGGACAGAAAGCGCTATGTAAGCCTGCGCACGGTCGTGGAAAATTTGGTTAGGTTGGGAATTGTCCCTATTTTTAACGAGAATGACGTGCTCTCAACCGAGGAATTGGATTTTTCAGATAACGACCAATTAGCTTGCATGGTAAGCGCTATGATAGACGCGGATTTGCTTTTGACATTAACAGATGTGCCTGGCCTTTTGGATAAACATCCTGACGAAGGAGGTAAGCTTATCAAGCAAGTTGAAAATCCCGAATCAGTGCGCGCGCTGGCTCATCCTCGAAAGAAAAAAGAGGGGGTGGTAAGCAAAGGCGGAATGTTAAGCAAGATTGAGGCAGCTGACCTTATCACCAAGCTTGGCATTCCAATGCGCATTGCGAGCGGGTATGAGGATAAAGTTATTACCCGCATTGCCGCGCAAGACGAGAATGTCGGGACTTTGTTTCCAGTGCACGGAAGAAAACTTTCACGCAAGAAAATATGGATCAGCGCCGGGGCGGCTGTCACAGGCAGGATTTCTGTAAGTACTTTTTTGGCTGACCGCTTGCGCAAGAAGCATGTTGCTTCAATTCTTTTGCGCGGAGTTGAATCCTTGGGTGGCGAAGAACAGAATCCAGAAAAAAAGGAAACATTTACAGAAGGGGATGTAGTGGAAGTTCTTGACATGGATGGAACTGTTCTTGGTAAAGGCCAGGTGCGCATGGGCGCTGATGAATTGCGAGACGCCATTTTGGCGGAGCGCGCCAAAAACAGCGCTGGAACGCGTACGCCCGGAGGCGAGAAAATCGTTATTCATTACGATTATTTCGTTTTCAGCTAGGTGTTGAGATTAATGGGTAAATTCACAGGCATACAGCCAAGCTGTGTGCCTGTTTTATTTGCTAATTGCGGGCTTCTTTTTTTACCCAAAACATAGTATAGTTACCAATATGACCATATACGCAAAATTCAGAGAGACCGCTGAAAAATATCCCCAGAATCAAGCGCTGGGATATCTTGAAAACAATCAATACCAAACAATATCATATGCCCTGTTGCTCAAAAAGGTAGATGTTTTGGCTTCATCTTTTGCTCGGAATGGATTATTAAAAGGCGACAAAATCGCGTTCATGGTAACCAACAGCCCTGAATGGGCGATTATTGATTTGGCCTGCGCGCGTCTTGGCATCATAAACGTGCCCATCCACACCACCTATCAATCAGAGTACATCAAATATATTGTTGAGCACACCAAATCCAAATGGCTTATTATTGAGCAGGAATTTTTCAAGGCATATAAAAAAGATGTTCTTGATTTGGCTGTGGAAAAAATCATAGTCCTGGATGTTGATGAAACCAGAGTTGAAGAAACAGGCAAAGTATCAGCATTTAAGAAATTATTTGATGGAGCTTCTCAATCAGATAGGCAAGATTCATCAGTTGATGAGCAAGATACGCACACCATCATCCATACATCAGGCACCACAGGCATGCCAAAAGGCGTGGAACTTACGCATCGTAACATTCTCTCCAATGTCAAAGGCGCAAAGAGCTATGTGCACATCGGCCCGAGTGATCGCTTTTTATCATTCCTGCCACTCTCGCACGCTTTGGAGCGCACTGCCGGATATTATGTGCCCATTATGTCCGGTGCCGCAATCTATTACGCGCGAAGCAAAGACACCATGAAAGATGATATCCAAAAAGCCGGACCCACGGTTCTAATCAGCGTGCCGCGGGTGTTTGAAAAAGTATATGATGCTATACAAGATAAAGCGCGCAGTGGAAGCAAGCTCAAGCAATGGCTGTTTTTAAGGGCTTTGGATTATGGAACAAAACGCCGAAAAGGCGAACTGCGTGGATTTGATAATAAGATATATAATATTCTGGATGATCTTGTCTTGAAAAAAATCCGCGCTTCTTTGGGCGGGAAATTGCGGTTTGCCATTTCTGGCGGGTCCGCGTTAAGCCCGGATATTATGCAGTTTTTTGAAGACATTGGCATTCTTATTATAGAGGGTTATGGATTAACAGAAACCTCGCCTATTATCGCGGTGAACAAGGTTGATAATTATAAATTCGGCGCAGTTGGGCTGCCTCTGAAAGGACTTGAAGTAAAAATCGCGGAAGATGGGGAAGTAAAAGTGCGCGGCGATATTGTGATGAAAGGATATTATGATGATGTTGCCGCGACCCGCGCGTCAATTGATAACAATGGATGGTTTTCAACCGGAGACCTTGGCAAAATTGATGATCATGGATTTTTGAAAATCACGGGCCGCAAAAAAGAAATCATAGTTCTCTCAACCGGCAAGAACATAGCTCCGGTTTTGATTGAACAGGAACTAGAAATCAATCCATATATTTTACAGGCGTTTGTGTATGGTGATAACCAGAAAAGCATTAAGGCCTTGCTGGTGCCTGATTTTTCCGAATTGCGCATATGGGCTGAGAAAAAGGGGATTGAATATCATTTTCCTGATATTCTGAACGCAGATGGGGTGCGAGAATTATTTGAAAAAGAAATTAAATCCCAGTTAAACCATTTCCCAGAATACGAACAAGTGCGCGATTTCCGGCTGTTGGAGCAGGAGTTTTCCCAGGAGAATGATTTGCTTACGCCGACTTTGAAATTGAAAAGGAAGAAGATTTTGGAGATGTATTTATCCACTTGACTTTTCTTATATAATCATATATAATCTTATATAGTTAAAATATAAGATTAATTATAAGATTA
>PCVT01000021.1:1186-1328 GCA_002787075.1 Parcubacteria group bacterium CG11_big_fil_rev_8_21_14_0_20_41_14 | reverse complement strand
TAGGCCGCTTAAAACGGTCTGTGTTGATAACCTCATCAGGCGCGTCCACGCGCATTGAAGGAGCGCGATTGAGCGATGAGAATGTGGAAAAACTCATGGCTGGCTTGAATATGAAAAAATTCGCTAACCGCGATAAGCAGGA
>PCVT01000021.1:0-1141 GCA_002787075.1 Parcubacteria group bacterium CG11_big_fil_rev_8_21_14_0_20_41_14 | reverse complement strand
TTGCTCAAATATGTTGACAAGGATGTCCGGCATCGCGGTGATTACAAAAAAACCGAGAACAAAGTTATTGCCAAAGATCAAGAAGGAAACGCGGTGGCTGTGATTTTTGATACTACTTCCGCGTTCCTCACCCCAAAACAGATGCAGGAATTAATGGATTGGACTCTTTTGGAGTTAAAAACCGGCACACTGCATCCTTTGCTTGTGATTGGAAATTTTGTGATTGAATTTTTAAAGATTCATCCGTTTCAAGACGGCAATGGCCGGCTTTCAAGGATTTTAACGAATTTTCTTTTGTTAAAAGCCGGATATGAGTACATGCCCTATGTTTCGCATGAGAAATTTGTTGAAGACAACAAAACAGATTATTACATTGCCTTGCGCCGGAGCCAGAAGACATTTGGCACGAAAAAAGAGGACATAACCAGCTGGCTTGATTTCTTTTTTGGTATTTTGGCGGAACAATCGCGCTATGCCATAGATTTTTTGTCTAAAGAAAACATTGAAAAATTATTGTCAGAAAAGCAGTTAGCAGTGTGGGAATATCTTAATTCCGCTGATTCAGCGTCTGCTGGCGAGATTGCTGAGAATACAAACGTTGCGCGGCCGACCATTAACCAGGCCTTGTCAATTTTGTTGCGCCTTAAAAAAATTGAGCGCATGGGCCAGGGCCGGAGCACGAGGTACCGGGCGAGCCAGCCGCGTTAATTAGATTATTTTCTTTATGCCAAACGAAACGCGCGTAAATTTAAAGCATCTTTTGGAGGACATACGGGATTCGTACGCTTCTTCTTTGGAAGAAATTATTTTAACCGAGCTGATTGCCAATGCCTTGGACAGCAAGGCCGTGAATATTCGCTTCAAGGTTGATATTGTAAATAATGTTTTGCAATGCGCGGATGATGGACAAGGAATGAAGCGCGCGAGATTGCGGGAATATCACAATATCGCGTCCACCACAAAGCAGAGGGGCTTGGGGATCGGTTTTGCCGGAGTGGGAGCAAAGCTCTCTTTGCTGTTGGCCCAAAAAGTGGTTACTGAAAGCAAAGGCGGGCACGGCTCCCGGTGCGCCACTGAATGGAGATTGTCCAGCCCCTATCGGGCACCTTGGAAGTTTACTCCGTTTTCCGGAGCAGTTCAA
>PCVT01000041.1 GCA_002787075.1 Parcubacteria group bacterium CG11_big_fil_rev_8_21_14_0_20_41_14 | reverse complement strand
CTTTAGTTTAACAATTCTAAAATCTATGATGTGCGTCCTTTGCGCTTTACGCAGAGGATTGGGCGCACTGAGATGGTCTATGCGTTAGTGTAGATCCGGCAGACCCCGTAACCATGGTCTAGCTGATGTCGTCTGCTTTTTTAGCGGATGGAGTCGGTAAAGTGGCCTGAAATCCGTTTTACTGACGGATTTTTTTGCTAATATAGGGCGAAAAATAATATATATTATCGCGCCCTCTCTATAGCAAATTAAATTCGTTAAAAAACATAACACAGGCAACCAAGGTGGTACCACGGAATAAATATCCCGTCCTTGATGCATAATTTTTAATTATGCCTTGAGGACGGGATTTTTGTTTTTCGCGGATCACAAATCGCACTTTAATTGTTCTTTCATATCAAATGAAAAGGAGCAGTATCATGTATGAAATATCGCAGATGCTAAATCGCAAAGAAGTTGTGCTAACTGGCATGCTTCCGCACGGGCATATTGTTTTTGGAGTTTTTATGTCTGTAATGAAGCATATGGCAGAATATCAGCTGAATGATAAACATGAGTGCGCTATTATCATTGCTGATACTGAACAAAAGTTGCGGTCCAAAAAACAAAGCAGGCATATTGCGCGCCAAGTTGTTGAATCTGTAAAAGACCTGATCGCCTCTGGCATTGATCCGGACAAAACGCTCATATATCCGCAATCCGCGGTCGCGGAAGAATTGAGCATACTCTGCGATCATTTCCGGGTCATGGCTAAATGCGAAGAGAATGAGCTTATGATGGCGTGCGACATGTTAGGCATCAGGGCCAATACTGTTTTAGTCGGCGATGACCAAATCATTGCTTTGCGCATAGCGATAAGCATCGCGCGCCAGATTATTGTGCCAGCTATTCCCATTCCGCAGCGAGGCGCCAATGGAGTCATGTTCTGCGCTGATAATAGCATTGAATACGGCGAAGACGCGCTGTTCAAAAGATTGCATGAAATCCGCAAAATGTATCGCAACAGCGCTCTTTCTCCGAAAACTCTAAAATCAACAAGCGTGAAACTTGATCCTAATCTTGCTCTTGCTTTGGAAAAATTCCATGAGCGCAGGATCTCTCTCGTAAAAAAAGATCAACTCATTCATGATCTGCTTGCAACAGGATCTTCGCGCGCCAAAGCTGTGTTCTCTGAAACAGTTAAGATGATAAGGGATAATTACACTGGATTATGCGCGAACCATGAACATAATCCAAGCCCAGTATCATGGGACGCTTCATCCAGATCAATTGAAGCATCTGTCTGGTCTCGAAGCAATGCTCCGTGCAATCGTGGGCAATGATAAAATATCATCTTTCTGCTCCTCAACAAAGCCCTATCCGCAATTTGGATAGGGCTTTTCTTTTTGCGTATTTGACAAGCATGAATCATATAATGCGGGCTTGTTTTTTGCAAAAAAATAGTTACAATATAAAAAAATACCCCTGCTAAATTTTATTAAGCAGGGGGCATTAGGAATAAAGAGCGGAAATGATATGGTGGGACAGGAGGGATTTGAACCCTCGAAGGCTTTTAGCCAGCAGTTTTACAGACTGCGTCCTTTGACCAGCTTGGATACCGTCCCACCCAAAATACTAGTATGTATGCTATTTTATTGATATAATAGTATATGTAATTTGAAAAAAATGCAAGATTGGTTGACAACTAGGTAAATATTTGATATATTCTTAAAATGAATATTTAATGAAATTGATCTTAAACAATTAATCAATGAAAGGAGGGGCGAGCAGTAAATTCAGTAATATTTAAAGCACAGAACAAAAATCTGCAATTCACTCAAAACTCGTTTTAAGGAGATCATTATGCAAGCTCAAGCCATAAGAACTACTCATCGGTTGGATTCGCCGAGAGAAGTAAAAGAGCAAATTGCATTGCGGGAATCTGCCTCAGACCTAGTGGAACAGCACCGCCACGCGATCCAGAGAATCACCTCAGGCAAGGATAGCCGATTTTTGACGGTTGTAGGATTGCGTGATATTCAGAATTTAGAAAAAGCCAGGTTGTTCGTAGAAAAGCTGCGCAATCTGAATTCTGGATATTCGTCGCTTTTCGCTGTTGCGCAGATTTTCTGTCCGCCATGCGATGTCTATTCTGCGCGGCGGTTTTTGATGGAAGCCAGCAAAGCCGGAATTGCTGCTGGCACAGAGTTGAACAGCCCTTTTGTGTTCAACTATATCAGTGATCTGCTTAGTTGGGCTCTGCTTGCGAACGATATGTTTCTGCCAGACGAGGACGGCGAAGCGCCTTATAGCGGATTCGCAAGCGGCCTTTTAATGCCTTTTGGCTTAGAGTCCGAATACAAAGATGTAGAATACGCTATAAAGATGCTTGAGAATGCGCGTTCGCAGGATAGTTTCATCGGCGCTGACGAAGAAGGCAGAATAGTAGTTTACGATACCAAAGGCAGTAATTACGGACATATTGTAATTCGCGGCTCGAATAGTCCTATTTCCATGATGCGTGAATCAAGTCAGCTTTCAGAAGAAAAAATTCCGCATGTGGTCAGGGTGGATATCTCTGGAAACGACGAAGATCTCACTGTGCTGGAGAAACAAATGAAGACTGCTGTCTCTCTGCACAAGGAAGCTGGCAGCACTTTGAATGGAGTTTATCTTTATTGCGCTCATGATTTTCAGTTTTTGGAGTATCTTTTTAGGTATATCCATGATGAGCTCGCGGGGTAAGCTCCGAAGTTTTATCTGTTCTTTCGGCGTCTATTTGATTTATGTTTATATCAAATAGGCGCTTTTTTTATAATAAAAAATGGCTGTCTGTTATTTAAACAGTCAGCCACAGTATGTATATTGCATAGATGCTTCCTTTTGTATTCCCGATTATGCGGGAACATATATGTTAGAAGTTACCGAAGGGTATGACCCTAAGAACGTGGGAGGATTGAGACACAAGCCGCTATTGCGCAGCTCCTGCCATGCTCCTTCCATTTTTTCATCATTGATATGCCCTTCGTACTCCAAAAGGAACGTGTACTCCCACAGCTTTCCTGGAATAGAGATGGGATACGCTATGAGCAGGTTGCATCCATGCTCTGCAAAGCACTCAAGCGTATCATGAAACGCGCCAACTCGTGCTTGTTCTAAATTAACCAGAAAACATGACTTGTCGTGCCCGCTTTGGTCGCCGTATTCCTTATTCAGGATCCAGAACCGGGTCATGCTATTCAGATTGTCGACGATGTTCCCAGTATCCCCGATTCGCTTGAGGTTGTATACTTCTTCGGCCCGGCTGGAAGCGATACATGCGAGCTCGCTATTCTGGCTTGCTGCATATGCCGCTTCTCCAGTAGAATTTCTGGTTTCGACCATTGTACCATTTTCTTTGAGGTGACTGACGAATCGGCTACACTGACCCAAAGCCTTTTCGTGAGAAACAACATTGGGTCGCGTATTGCCATCTTTGCTCAAGAAGAAGAGTTCAATGGGGACTACGGTTTCGCCGGCAATCTGCGCTCCATAATGCCCATGCGCTTCTTCAAGCGCGCGGACTGTTTCGTTCACCATCCCGTCGATGACATTTTCAATGGCCACTACTCCGAACCTGATTGTTTTTTTGCCAACCGCCTCACAAATACTTCTATGTGAAGACAGATTGACGAATTCCACGTCGTCTCTCTGGTCAACGAAATGCTTTTCTGCTGCTATGTATCCGAAAGTCGTTGTATCTGGGCCACTCTCAGTGGTGGCCCCAAGATAGCCGACCTTTATTTTTTCTGCGGTATTCATGATTTTATCCTCTTGATTGGAGTTTAGGAAACCACTATAGAGCAATATTGCTTTTTTCCTTTACGAAGCATTATCCTGCCATTTTGCACATCTTTTTCCGTAATGCGTACATCAATAGATCCGATTTTCTGGTCATTGATATATGCTCCGCCTTGCTGGATAAGACGCTTTGCTTCGCTTTTTGAATCCACTAGCCCAAGTTCATGGAATAAACTTACTGCGCTTATTCCATCATTGATCCTTTGAATGTCTATGATTATTGAGAATTTATCGCTTGCTTGGCTTCCTCCTTGGTTAAAGTTTGAATGCGATAATTCCTGCGCGCTTTTTGCTTCTTTTTCTCCATGAGCAAGCTTTGTTGCTTCAAAAGCCAATATTTCTTTGGCAGTTCGGAGCTGGGCATGTTGAAGTTTTCCAAGTTCTTGAATCTGTTCCATGTCCAGAAACGTAAACAAACAAAGAAACCGAGAAACATCCCTATCATCTGTGTTTATCCAGTACTGATAAAATTCATACACAGATGTCTTGTTTTTGTCCAGCCATATTGTGCCTTGTTCTGTTTTGCCCATTTTGTTTCCGCGCGCTGTAGTAATAAGCGGAAAAGTGAGCGCGTGCACAGATTCATTGCGCATCCGCCGGATTAACTCGCGACCAGCTAAAATATTGCTCCACTGGTCATCTCCGCCCATTTGCAGTATGCATGCATGCTTATCAAACAAAAACAGATAATCATATGCCTGCAAAAGCTGGTAATTGAATTCAATAAATGAAAGGCCTTCTTCGCGCTCCATGCGCTGACGATATGATTCTGAACGAAGCATTTCATTAACTCTGAAATACTTTCCAATATCGCGAAGAAATTCAATATAGTTAAGCGGACGGAGCCAATCCGCGTTGTTCACGAATATGCCTTTGTCTTTATCAAGCGAAAGATACCGCTTGAGCTGATCAAGAATAAATACTCCGTTAGCATCAATTTCTTCGGCAGATATTAATTGCCTTTCTTTAGTTTTGCCGCTTGGGTCGCCAATAAGCGTTGTTCCTCCGCCAATCAGGGCGATTGGAGTATGTCCTGCTCTTTGCAGATGCGACATAGCCATAATAGGAACTAAACTGCCAATATGCAAACTATCCGCGGTTGGATCAAATCCAGCGTAAAATACAATATTAGAGCCAGAAAGAAGTTCATCAAGCTCTTTTTTACCTGAGCTTTGCTGTACAAACCCCCTGTCTTCTAAAATTTTTAATACACTCATGATTCTATTTCTCCTGTGTTTGATGTGGAAATGACAGATATTTGATTCTTTTGTCAATGATCAATTAGTTCTGTATTAATGAGATGTTGCAGTCCTAATGTAGTTACTATACAGTTGTAATGGTGCTTGTCAAGGATAAATATTGTACTAGCGGATAAACATGTGTTCAAGCTACCGAACATAATTTACAGTTAATTAATTCTAATTTTGCGTCTTTGACACCTTGTTTATTGTTGTTCAGCTTAGTGTCAATAAACTTCATTAATGTCTCAATCTGTCCTTTTTTCTTTATTCTCCGCGCTTGCGCCAGCCACATTCTTTGCTTTTTAAGGTATTCTTGCCATTGCGCGACAATCGCATAAGCTTTGTCCGGATTCTTCTTCCAAAGCGTGTAGAATTCCATAGGGGTCAGATATCCCAATGCTTGATGCGGCCTCTTGAAGTTGTAATCATGCTCCCATTGCCTCACTGCTTCTCTTTGTTCTTCCAAGTCATTAGAAACAGGCTTTTTCTTGTAGAATTCAAGATCGTCTGTTAAGTGAGATCTTTCAACTCTTGGATTGTCTGTCGGCGTGCTGGCGTTTGAGTAGAAATGGAATATATTTTCTTTTTTCAATTCCTTTGAAAAATTATTGTTATTTTCAAAGCCGTTATCAGTATTCTCGCACGCTATTGCAAAGGGAAATCTTTTAATAGCTTCTCTGTGCCTGGCTATTGTTGCTTTTGTATCTTGTTCATCAGATATCTCAAGCGTCCGTATTCTAGTAAAAGAGTCAATTTGCGTGAATTGGTACCAGAAGTTCTCTTTATGCTTGCCATCGTATTTTTGCCTTGATTTTGCGATATATTTCATGTCTTTTTCAACTAACGCGCCAGGTCTGTAATCCTTTATTTTGCTTGGAGGGCGAAATTTGACCTTCAAAAGAATATCTTCAGAATCTCTGTATTTTTTCTCTTCAAACGCTCGGCTGTTCTTTAATGATATTTTAGGATCTATTCGTTTATGCTTATGCAGATATTTGTTTACGGTGTTATGATTTACTTTTATTCCATAATCCCTTTTTAAAGCATGCGCTATCTTTTCTTTGCCCCAGCTGTTGAGTGAATCATCCCTGATTTTGATAATGAGCTTTTCAGCGTTTTCTGATAT
>PCVT01000167.1 GCA_002787075.1 Parcubacteria group bacterium CG11_big_fil_rev_8_21_14_0_20_41_14 | reverse complement strand
CAAAGTATAATAAGTATATGGCTTTAGCAAAACCATTTGCCACACATCACCCACTGGCTTAACATATTGCCCTTCATCCACATATTCCAGATCTAGATCACTAAATTTCCAACCTCCTTGGATTTCACCAGCATCATTCCCAGCCATTATTAATTCCGGCTTAAAATCTCCATTCTTAATAATATTCACTCCAGTAGCAAGCACAATAACTTCTTGAGTCCCAGAATCCTGGCTAGAGCATGACAAAGATTTATTATTCAAAAATATGCTTTGATCTGCATCCCATGTATTGTCCAGGCCAGGATCTTTGTATGTACTGTATTGATTGCACCCAGCCGAGGCCTGGCTCGTGCATCCGGTTTTATCAATAGAGCTCGCAAGCAAAGATATTTTAGTATTATCTGGCTTAGCAAATGTCTGGCACGTGACAAACTGCGGATCGCACGAGCGACCTGGCAATTCCCAAATAGAGCGCTCCCTAGCGCAATACCCATATTCAAGGCATTTGCCAGAAGAATCTTCCTGAATGCATGACTGCAAATCAACGCAAATTTTTTGGCGGTTTGGAGATTTTTCATGCTCAGTAATACTGCTATATCCTTGAGCTCTGCAATATTGCTGAGGAAGAGCAAGCACCCATTGCGGATCAACTAAATGATTTAAATCAGCGCAATCTTCGGACGAATCATCAAAACAGCGCAACAGTTCTGAAAACCGAACTTTCTTTGTTGAAGAAATATTTGCCGCAAGCTCCCATCCAATCGGAATCACGCGCAAAAATCGCAATTTTTTCAAATTCTGCTCTGATAATCGCGCTTCCTGCGGCTCAGGATCTTCTGGAAAAAGCATATTCCTGTCAATCAGGCCTGCTTCAACTGCCTGCGCAACAGTCATTTCCTGGCGAACTGCTTGCTGAAAATTATCGCTTAACAAGCAATTATATGGATTTTGATATTCATTCGGCGGACAGCTTGACATATCAGCGAACAAGTCAATTTCACCTGGAGTTCCAAGGTTTAAAGCTGATTGCGGAGAAAACGCGCTATATTCAGCTAAAAGAGCTGCGCGAGAAGCAGGAGAGCCCTCTATGCCAGTAAGCAATCCCCCGGGCGTGCGCGAGGATCGCGGAGTTAATAACCCTTGCTGAATTCTGCGCAAATATCTCTGCGCGAATGTGTTGGCGAAAATCTGGAACGCGTCAACAAAAATATCTCCAGTCATAACAGCTTCCTGCTCAAGAGCTTTTCTTGCGGCGCTTTTCTGCGTCTCTTCTACAATAGGGGCAGGAGTCACTACTTGATTATTAATTAAAGTTTTTCCTGCTTCTATCCCGCCGGCCTGCTGGCGCTCTAATTTTTCAGCTTCTTCTGTTTTCTTTTT
>PCVT01000184.1 GCA_002787075.1 Parcubacteria group bacterium CG11_big_fil_rev_8_21_14_0_20_41_14 | reverse complement strand
GGCTTCGCTCCGCGAGGGCAACGCCCTCGCTTTGGCGGGAAATGAAGCGGATTTTAATGCTTTCGGGGGAATTCAATTTTTTCTTTTTAAGAATTAACAATACAAATTTATGAACATCAAAAATTGCGCTATTTATACTCGTGTTTCAACCGACAATCAAGCGGAAAAAGAATTTTCGTCCTGCGAAGCGCAGGAACAGAAAATAAGGTCGTTTATCGCTAGTCAAAATGATTGGCAAGTTTTCAAGATTTATAATGACGCTGGATATTCAGGTGCAATTTTAGAACGACCGGCTTTGCAAGAACTTCTTTCAGATTTAAAAAAAGAAAAAATTGATGTGGTTTTGGTTTACAAAATTGATCGGCTCACTCGTTCGCCAAAAGACTTTTACCAACTCATTGAATTTTTTGAGCAAGCAAAAATTGATTTTATTTCCATTACGGAAAGATTTGACACTTCCACGCCCGCCGGAAGGTTGCTTCGCAACATTATGCTCACTTTTTCGCAGTTTGAAAGAGAACTAACCAGCGAAAGAACAAAGGACAAAATGTTGGAGCGCGCGAAAAAGGGACTGGCAAACGGCGGTCTTACTCCATACGGCTATGTGCGACAGGATAAGAAACTTTTACCACACCCGAAAGAAGCGGGGGAAATAAAATCAATTTTTGAAACTTATGTTGAAAGCGGTTCAACAGCGAAAACTTATCAAATGTTAAAAGATAAAGGAGTAAAAAATAAGTTAGGCAAAAATTTCTCTAAAACGAATATCAGCCATATTTTGCGAAATGTTATCTACATAGGCAAGGTTTTGCACAATGGCGAAATTTATCAGGGTATTCACGAGCCGATAATTTCGGAAGAAATTTTTGCCCTTGCTCAAAAAATTCATAAGGAGAAACGGAAAAATTTTAGAGTGTACAAAAATTTCCTGTTCGGCGGACTGATAAAGTGCGAGGAGTGCGGCTCAAATATGACTTCTTGTTTTACCAACAAATACATCGGTGGAAAATTAAACCGATATTATTACTATCGTTGCACCGCCACGATGAAGCACGACTGGCAAGCGTGCTCGGTAAAGCAAGTGTCCGCCGAACGATTGGAAGATTTTTGTTTTGAAAATTTAGAGCGCATTTCAGTTGATAAAAACTATATTGAAAATCTTGTTTTTCGTTTGAATAACGACTCACAAGCTGGACACCGCGCTGGATACGAACTAACGGACGGATGCTCTAAATTTTCCACCGAAAACCTTTCGGACACTCTAAAATTTTTCCTATCCGGACTCAAAACCACCAAAGGAATTGAAAGAAATCTTTTTGCCAAAAGGTTTCTTTCAAACATTTTCTACTCCCCCGAAAGCATTAAAATCCGCTTCA
>PCVT01000181.1 GCA_002787075.1 Parcubacteria group bacterium CG11_big_fil_rev_8_21_14_0_20_41_14 | reverse complement strand
CATATAGTACTGACCCGTTTTCTCATCACGCGTCCAAGCCGATCCTCCAAATACCGACAGCCAGTTGTTCGGCGGACTACCGTCTGTTTTCGGGTCCCGCCAGATGTACCAGTCCCGCCGAGCATTATCCTTTGCCATTTTTGATTCCCGAAACCACGGGTGTTCCGATGAGGTGTGGTTTGGAACAAAGTCCATGATTATTTTGATGCCGCGCTTGTGCGCCTCGGCTACTAACCGATCAAAAATACTCAAGTCTCCAAAAATAGGGTCTATATCATGATAATCCGAAATATCGTAACCAAAATCCTTCATCGGCGACTTGTAGATCGGGTTAAGCCAAATGGCGGTTATGCCCAAAGACGCATCTGTGCCGTCATCCAAGTAATCCAATTTATCTATAATGCCTTTGAGGTCACCGACACCATCTCCGTCCGTATCTTTAAAGCTTCGCGGATAGATTTGATATACTACCGCTCTGCGGGACCAATTTTCTTTTGTTTTTTTGTTGTCTGATTTCATAAATTTATTATATAGTTTCAATTTTTATCCGAAAAGCTGAAACAACATACGCAAAAGCTTTTTTGAAAATTCGTTCAACTTACGCCCTTGATAATTTTGAGCGGCGTGCTTATTGATTCTTGTGGCAGTCGGATACGGATAAATCTTAGTGAATATATCCGCAAGCGACATGCTGTGTGTCTGCGCGAGTATTAGTTCTTGTATAAGTTCACCAGCATGCTGGGCAATCATAGTTCCACCAAGTATTTTTCCTTTCTTAGAAATATGAATCTTTAACAGGCTGTCACGATAATCGTCAGTAATTGCGCGGTCATCATGAGAAAAAGATTCCGCAATCGTCTCATGCGGGATACCGCGTTTTTTAAGCTCCTCTGCGGAAATGCCAAATGTCGCAATTTCAGGATCGGTGAATGTAACCCACGAAAGATTATCGTTAATAAGTTTTTTCTTAAACGGTGAAAACCAATTACGGATTATGATACTGGCGTGAAGTTCGGCCGCGTGCGTAAATTGATGTTGTCCAGCAACATCACCACAAACGACAATATTTTTATTGGTTGTGCGCAGATACCGGTCAGCTTTTAGTTTCTGTCCGCCTTCCTCAAGTTCTATATTTGCCTTATCCAAATCAAGACCTTCAATGTTAAGTTGCCTGCCGATACCTACAAATAACGCGTCCGCCGGAAGCAGTCGTTCGTGACCATCAACTTCCACGACCAGCTCTCCACTCTTTCGAATACTCTTCGCTTGAGCATGAAAAAGAACATTTAGTCCTTCACTCGCCAGTCGCTTATACAAAATGTCAGTGATGTCTTTATCTTCTTTTGGAAGAAATTTTTCTCCTCGTTCAAGAAT
>PCVT01000187.1 GCA_002787075.1 Parcubacteria group bacterium CG11_big_fil_rev_8_21_14_0_20_41_14 | reverse complement strand
TCGCATCCTGAACTTGCGGGCCGGCCGGGAATTCCAGTTGTCATTGGATTAACAAGAGAAGGCGCGCAAGACTTTATTGCTGATTTTATTGAAGATGAGGCGCGGGGTAGAATAAAGGGCGAGAGATGGGAGGCGAGCAGGCAGAGCGGCGAAGATCAGCATCTGAATTTAAAGGAAGCAGGAAAATGGGTAGAGTATGTTCTTATTCAGCTTCGGCGCCAGCACGATTTTTTGTGGGAAAAATTGAGTGGCATAGACGACGAGGAAATGCTTGATCGATACGAGTACGCTATCAGCGAATATGACAGCGCGATTCAATATTTTAATGGGTTAAAAAAAGCGCGCTTTTCATCTGTTGAACTTGACGAAAAGCGCGTATGGGATCGAAAAATTTTATACGCGGATCAGGATATGAATTCATATGCCCGCAAAGCCGGCAAGTCGATTAATCCCGAACCCGTTATTTCTTCTTTTTCCGAGACCGCCACCCCTTTGGAGCTGGCGGCAGGATAATTTCTTCCGGGTCCCCTTTGTCATCAGGGACCGGAAAAAGCTCCATTTTAATGTTCTCTCCAAACGAGAGAACAATGCTTTTTGTTTTTTTCTTTTTGGTTTTTTTTCTCTTTCTTTTGGACAAAACATCCTCCTATGTGCCCGAATGAATAGCTATAATCTTTCCCATGACAATACACCGACCGTCTTGGGCGCATGTGCCTGAAAATCCGATTAAGTATCTTCCACATTCAATCATCGGATCAATCAATGGCACATAATGCAAAAAATTCATCAACGGAAATCCGGTTGCGATTTCAACGATATCCTGTTCGTCTATCCCGCTATCACTGCTCCGGATAAGCTGATTGAACGCGCCTATTTCTCCGGATCGCTGAATCTCTTCGGTTGCAATGCTTCCGATGAGATTTATGTCCGTGATTTTTTGACAGGCGTCGGCTGGATTCCAATAGTACGCGTTCTGAGGCAGGCCGCTTTTGCACACCCAGCCCTTTGGCAAACAAGGAGCTTGCTGGGTCCGCGCGTCAAACCCGACTTTCTTTACTGTTTTGCGAAGCAGTTCTCCTTTTCCGTTTATTGTGAGTTCAAAGACCTCTCCTTTTTCTTTGTTTGGTATTGCAGATGAGTATGCCTGCAATTTTCCCTTTAAAACATTTGAGATAAGGATGCGGCGTGGCCCTTTCTCTAATATGGCGCCTGAAAACTCAAGAGCATAATCAATGATGGTATTTAGTAGTCCGCGTACCATCTCATTATGCTTCGTTCTTTCTTGGTCCAGTTGTTCCTCTAAATCGAGAACTTGCTCCTTTCTTGGACGCAGATGCTCGGTTTTCCAATGAAGAAATAGATCCTTGTTGCGTATTTGATATATTGCTTCGTTAAGATCGCGCGATACAGATCCTTTTCCCCCAACATCATGGTGATGTATCGACACCAGCGCGCGGTACATTGCTTCCGAAATTCTTAAAATTTGAGGATCCGACAATCCTTTAAGAATCGCCGGATCCAGACCTAATACCTTGAAAGGATTTTTTGCCACGCTCAACCGTCCCTTTCGTCATCTTGCTGATCCAGAATTTTCTCTATGTTATTAGAGATTTCATCACTGATCAGTATTTCCTTCACCGCCTCCACATCGTTTATCTCATACTTCTCGGCTGCATCGCACAGGATGCGGACAGCAGTATGTGGATAGTCCAGCTCAAAATACGAGCAAATTTCATTTGCGGCCTCATCCATGGTCTGGGACGCGGCAATAAGTTCGTCGCCTGTCCACTCAGGGAAGAATATTTGCATAAATCGGAGAACAATGGCGATTGTGTATTTGTAGTAAAAATTTAAGGTATCATCATTCTGCCTTTTTGAACCATGGAGCAGTTCGCGGATTCTATAGAGCTGAAAGACATAATCCGCGCTAACATATGGTCCGAGCATGCTGATGAAATGCTCTATGCTTGCGTTATAGAATACTCGAGCCGCAAACAGAGCGTCAATATCCCGGATGGTCAAGTTATGATCTTCTGCCGCCTGCTGGATATACTCTGGCGACACACCAAGGCGAACCTCATGGTTCGCGCACCAAGAAAGATATTTTCTAATGATTTTGGTACTTGCCATTTCGGTTTCCCGAATTTTCAACTGCAACATCTGAGTCATTACGCATTCTCCTGAATAAAGGGTTTGAATGTTTTTTAGATTGTTAAAAAGCAGTATGTAATTTTATAGCGCATTTTATGGGTTTTGTCAAGGGCGCGTAGTTAAACGCGGCTATTTGGTGCGCAAATATAAAAAAAGGCACGCGTAATTCATGCGTGCCTGCGGCAGTTTAGGCGTTTTGCCACGGATTGCCGCTAACCGAAAATGCGTTTATTAGTCACATTGCCCTGTTTATCTTTTTCGTATAGGGCAATGTCCAGAAAGTAGCGCTTTCGTGCTTTGAGCGCGGGCGCTACCAGGACGACCATGTCCCAGAATTCCTCGGCCAATTCATTAGCCGGGACGAATTCCCAGTCCGGGTGCTGGGCCACGATGAATTTCCGGGCCGGATCCTCGTCGTCCTCGTCGGCGTCGGATACGAATGTGTCCACCACCCTTAAGGACGAGATGTCCACTACCCACCATTCCCACGTGTCGCCATAATCATCCAGCGACTCCTGAGCATACGCCACTACGCGAGTTTTCACTGTCTTCTCCTTTTTTGGTTTTTGAAAAAGAACTTCTCCTACTTCAGCGCACAAAATAATTTTATGCGTTCAAGTAGGCAGAGGTCTCTTTTTTGCGAGACCTCTGGAAAAAAGAACGGAAATAGGGGACAGCGGTTGAGATCCTATTCTTCTGCCCAGAATAGATTCTCATAGGCCCGACGAATCACCTCCTCGTCCAAGCAAGCCAGCTCAGCGCTTTCGCGTGGCGCCGGCACTTCGGGATAGAGAGGTGGCACTTCTCCGTTGCTCCGACCGATCACCTGGCCGTACCACGAATCCTCCTCGCTGACATCAGCGCCATCTTCCGGCAGCAAGAGCTCGTAGTGGAGCAGGCCATCGGACTCGACTGCGCCCCGAATCTCAAAGCAGAGGGGGCGGAAAGTCCAGAACTGCAACTCCCATGCGTGCTCGCCCACGGGTTCGGAAATCCCATAGAGCGCGACGCGGAAACAGGTGTACAGCCGATAACTCGGACTGCAGCTGAAGCTGTCTGGATTTTTCAGACCTGCCTCAACAGCGCAGACTGCGTCTGGCTGACACGCCGACATGTCGGCCTCATTCAGCAGAAGCTGAAGGAAGTGCTGGGCCGCGGCAGGCAACGGCGTCTGCGGAGTGTGCCTGAAGACGAGCATGTCTGAATCCGGACGGTAAATGTCATGGGCCGGACCGATCACGACATGGTTCCGCAACTCAAATAGCGCCGTGGTCAATTTGGAAATATCCATGATATTCCTCCTATGGGAAGTGAGAAAAAAGAACGAATTTATTCATTTCAATATATAAATTCAAAATTTATACACTCAAATGAATGGAGGTTCGCGATGTATCTTGAACCTCCGTAAGTTTGCCGCGGCAGGCGCGTTTGTTGGCCTCTTTCTTACGGTCGCGGAAGACCGCGGGCCGCGGGCACCAGCTGGCAGTGAAGTTGCCGCTTTCCTTTGCGGCTTTGCGCGCGGCTTGCGCGTGTGGAGAAGAACGATTTTTGTTTTTCATTTTTTCTCCTTTCGGCAAGCGACTCATAGTTGCATCTCTATGTTCGCCGCCATCGTGAAATCACGAATGTAATAATGAGCATGGCTATTGCCATGAGGGTAAAAATCTCCACATCCTGCCAGTCCGCGCCAATTCCGTATTTGTTCGTCGGCAGGCCTCGCATTCGGATAATATCAAGAAGCATATATTGCACTGTTTCCATGCCTATTGCAATGCCCCAGCCAAGTCCGATGAATTTGGCTGTTTGCGCCCATGACGCAATACGGGACATTGGCCCCATAGTGTGCATCATGAGAAAAATAGCGCACCCGGGCACAAATCCAACATCCCCAAGATACCACTGCACAAATTGGGGCCCAATATGCAGGAATGAAAGACCTTTGCCAATAAGCCACAAAGATCCTACTGCCTGCATAACCGCAAATACGGTATATTTGCGCAGTTGTGTAAGAGCGCATAACATCAAAAAAATACCCCCTGGTACAAACAAGTATCCAAATATGGTGTTCATTGCCCGCCTCCATGGGTTTGTGTTTTTAAGGATTATTTGAATTTTATCCTTCTGTCCTGCGCAATTCTGTGCAGAACAGAGAGCAAAATCCAGAATTAAGATCCTGCCAAAATTTTTATAGTAAACAGCGCTACAATGGCGCCAATAATTGCTTCTACCATAGTTAGTATTATTAAATTCTCTTTCGCCCTTGTTTGGGCTCATCAGTGTGGCATATTGCTTCGCAAGCATGTGAATAAAGCCGCAGAGAGCGCCAGAGTAATTGTGTTGTCCTCTGGCGGTATTTGGAAAGAACTTCCAAGGAAGATCCCTGGTTCCTTGGCAGGGACGGGTTGTCATCCCGTCACCGACTTCGCACAAGATACGGAAGCAGAATTTCAACAACCACAGCCGCTCCCTTAGCCAGACCTGGACTTGCGCTTGAATCAGCGCCTGTCTCTTGCGCATTATTTTATTATTTGCGGTCTCGCCCTTGCTTATATCCCATAGCCATGCTTTGGGAATTTCGCAAGGATCCCCGCTCACGCCATACATCCTTGCTACTGTGTTCGTCCGCTTAGCGCGGATTAACACAGCACCGCGGAGACTCAACCGGCTCTCCACAGAAGGCGCAGCATCCATCGGACGCCTCGCCTCGGACAGATGCGTCGCCCGGCTCGCCTTGGCTGGCATCAAATTCAGCATCCTCTTCAGCTTTCTCCATATCGGAGTATGCTTCCGGGTAGGCCTTATTGATTTCAGCTTCCATCTGCTCTTGCAGGCGTGATAATTTCTGCCTGAGAGCAGGGAGCTCGGCGCGATATCCATCGACCTCCATCGGGCTCATCCCTGAACCCGAAAAAGGTATGGACTCTATCCAGTCAATCCGTTTTTCCAGATACTGGATATCATCCACTATATCTTTCGCCATTTATTATCCTTTGGTTAGATGGCTCGCTCGTCTATGGCCGAGCGCCGCGCCAGTAAAAAGAATCTCTCCTGCTTCAGCGTGCAAACATAATTTGCGCGTTCAAGTAGGCGAAGATCTCTAAAAGTTGCAAGAGATCCCCGGTATTTTTAAAGAACATAAGAACCGGGGCAGATTCTGGGCGAGGCCTTTCCAAATTAAGGCCAAGGCGTTTATTCCCCTGTGTATTCTTTCCCGCCCGACAGGGAGGCTATATAGTGTATTTCGCCCAGTTTTCCTGAACCATTCAACATCTGTGTTTGGACAGATGAGAACGTATTCTAAGGATTCGCGGGCCAGTTTTATACTGGTATGCCGCAACGCCAATCTGCCAAGAATTATCAAGCAGGCGCCGGAACGGTCCCACGCTGACCTAGGGAGGTCCTTTTTCCGGTTTTAGCAGTTCAGCTGTAGGCGGGCGTGGCGCCGCTGTGCTGACTTAGTAGGCTTTTCGGCCTAACTGTCACCCCACCTGCTTTGCGCTGCCCCTGCAGCGCCCTTCTCCCCAAAAGATTTGATGTATTCAAATGCTTTGGGGAGAAGGGTATGTATGGTACATACCCGCGGGTGGGAGGATTAGCGGCAGAACACCGCAGGCCGGCGAACCCCGTTTTGCGGGGTGAAAATCAGGCCGCGCTCAAACTGCCGTTGGGATGCCTCAACGCGGTCCGCAAGACCGCTCGCGCGCAGCAGCTGGTCAGCTGTCTTAATCAGCTCGCGCCGAGTCATGCTCCGCAGCTGCTCCTCAGAAAAATTGCGCATTGTATCCTCCTTGGGTTAAGGTTGAATGCGCGCTTCTCTCCATGCAGTATAAAGGGGATATAAAGGTGTCTTGCGCCCCGATTATTATAAATATATGGGCGAGCCCCCTTTATACTGCATGGAGAGAAGCAGATGTTTGAAGGTTCTGGTTGTGTTTTTGCCACGACAAGAAAACCATCTTAGCACATCCACAGAATTTGTCAAGCCTTATAAACACAATAGGTGATAAATATGTTATTTTTTGGCTAAAATAAGGTCAAAATAGGTATAATAGGTTAGTTAGAATCCATAAACATAAACACAAATCGTAAAAGAGTGTTTATGTGTTTTAACTTTTTTATGAGTAATAAAATAGCATAAAATAGGCAAAAAATACCTAAAAATGGGGTTATTTGTTAGTTGCTATTGACAAATAATATGAATGTGTGCTACAATGGTTTTTCAGAATTCGTTCTTTCTTTTTATTTTCCATTGGTATGGGCGGACTGGTGGAAAATATCTAAAACCGCCTAAAAACAACAGGAGGGCCATATGGTCCGAGATGGACCGTTTATTAAAAAAGATCCTTTGCCGCTAGTTTTAGGGCATGGATATTGTTTGCCAGCGAATTGTAAATGCGGGCAAACAAAAAAGGACCCTCTAAAAAACAAGAGGAGGGTCAAAATGGGAGACTAGTCGTTTTATAGAAGAAAGTACCATGTCGGCGGATAATTCACCGGCATAGTGCAAGAAAGTCGGATACATACTTTTAGAGGTCTTCGTTCAATCTATAAAGATTGCAACGGAGACCTCATTTTTTTTGTTTGACACTTTCCCACGCTAACCGAAACATACTTTTAAATGTTTCAGCGATTTCTTTGTCTTCTATTGTTATAACGCCAATATTTTGATCCATGAATTTTGAAATTTTGATAATATTGCCATATATTGAAATATCGCCATTGATTTTATTTTCATTGGAATCAATTTTATATCTTTCAAACCCTTTTCCTTTCACAGAAAGTCTGTCTTTTTCTTTTGTCCAGTAAATTGCTTTGGTGTTGAGATTTCTTTGTAATTTTTTTTTGCGGAATTCTTCGGTATTTTGTTCTGGAAATACTGTTTTTGCTTTATCCAGATTATAAAATACATAAATATCATCATCTTTCAATGTGAGCATTTCTTTGCGGATAAGTTCCGGGCCTTCCTTGCCATCATGGTATCGCACTATGGGCTTATCCTCGGAAGCGTTATACAAAGACCTCAATTCCGGCAATAGTTCTTGGAACCGGCGCTCTGATTCTTTTATTTCTTGTTCTTTCTTTTTCAAAAATACTTCCAACTGCC
>PCVT01000105.1 GCA_002787075.1 Parcubacteria group bacterium CG11_big_fil_rev_8_21_14_0_20_41_14 | reverse complement strand
ATTATGCTTTTTTAGCTGTTTTGCGCATTTTTCCGCTTCTTTTATGCCATTTTCAGTGAGCGGAACGTCTACCCAACCGGTAAAACGATTCGAAAGATTCCATCTGGATTCTCCGTGGCGAACAAGGGCAAGAAGGCTCATGCGGATCAGTATAGCATTCATGAAGACGAATTCAAGCCTTCAATGCACCACCCCTGAGGCTCTGAGCTTTTGAAGTAGTCCATTTGGGCTTTCGAAGCCGAGGCTCTCCCGTGGTCGATTGTTGAGTTTTTCTTGAATGACATAGATTTGATGATGAGAGATATGTGAGAGATTAATTCCTCGAGGAAGATATTGTCGAATGAGACCGTTTAGGTTCTCCACACCGCCTTTTTGCCAGGAGCAATACGGATCACAATGATAGGTATCAATGCCATAGTCCAAGCGAAGTTTCCAATGATGAGCTCCTTCGCCTCCACGATCCATAGTCAGACTTTTGACCGGCAGGGATTCGATGAGATCCCGTAGGGCACCTTCCGTCGATTCTGCTCCCTTGTCGATTACCTTTGTGAGCCGACAGAGCTGGGTTAACCGCTCGTATTGGACGCTGATCGCTTCTCCTTTGTGTTCACAGATGGTTGTATCCGACTCCCAGTGACCAAACTCTCTTTTTTCGTTGATTTCCATGGGTCGGTATTGGATAGGCGTAATGAATGAAATGGGCTTGTTTATTCGATGTTTTCGACTGAATCTTCTCTGTCGCTTCTTGCGTCCACGGCGGAGGTATTGATACAGTCCGAGAAAGCGTCCCTGTCCTTCGTAGATGAATTGATACATGGTTTCGTGAGAGATCCCTTTGCCATCCATCCACGGTTCAAGGCGCTTTTTGATTGCTCCTGATATCTGCTTAGGACTCCATTGCTCATCAATCAACTGTTTCACCACATAGCGACAGAGCTCTTCATCATTTTCCAAGATACATTTGCGTTTCTTTCGTTTCCTCTTTTCTGCATATTCATGGGCTTTAACTGCTCGATATGTTGCATCACGGCAAGTGTTTCTTTGGAGTTCTCGAACAATCACGGAATGATCACGGTGGAGCATCTTTGCGATATTTCGCAGGCTGTGACGACCTCGCAAATGGAGTTCGATCTTTTCCCGTTCATATAGTGTAAGTGGTTGACCTCTCATATGGGCTAATCCTCGCTGGATTTGACCGAGAGGGCAATTCACCGGGGTTTTGAAAGGGTCGTGGGGTGGTGCATTGATGTTAGAATACGGGGGATTGGGATGGAGGGTTGACAAAAATCATATTTTTCGCTTATATTCCGTTTGTACTTCGTACTTTGGACACAGCTCTCCTTAAACCAAAGGATATGCCTTTGG
>PCVT01000146.1 GCA_002787075.1 Parcubacteria group bacterium CG11_big_fil_rev_8_21_14_0_20_41_14 | reverse complement strand
TTTCCGCTTCCTGTTGAGCCAGCAATAAGAAGATGGGGCATTTTGGCAAGATCCGCTACCCATGCTTTTCCTGATACGTCTTTGCCTAAGCATACAGATAAATTTGAATTGCGCTTTTTGAAAGCGCTTGAAAGCATTATGTCTTTGAGTTTAACAACTGCTTTTGAAAGATTTGGAATTTCAATTCCAACTAAAGACCTGCCTGGAATCGGAGCTTCCATGCGCAAGGGATGCGCTGCCAAAGACAGTGAAAGCTCACTTGCTAATCCTGTGATGCGCGAGAGCTTCACTCCAACTGGGGGCTTAAATGTGTATTGAGTTACTGTTGGCCCGACATTTACTTCATCCATTTCAACTGTAATGCCAAAAGTGGCTAATGTCTTTTCTATCTTGTCTTTGGTTGACTCAATATCCACGGCGCTTGGTTTTTCTCCGCTGCTCTCCAAAAGATCAATTGGAATTTGTACTGGCTTTCTTTTCTTTTTTTGAGTTAATACTGGCTCAAGATCGCCTTTTTCTGTTTGTTCTCCTGAAGCTTCTTCTTCATCCTGCTCTTCTTCTTCATCTTCTGTTTCTGGCGCTTCTCTCTCGTCTGGTTCATTGTATTCTTTGCGATATTTGCGCAATGCTAATTTTTCTTTGATGCGTTCAAAAATAGTCATCTGCGCTTCTGTCTGTTCTGGCTCTTCTACTGATTCTTCATAATACTCTTCTTCATCTTCTTCGCTCTGATTAAAGATAAAACTTGAAAAACTCAAAAGAATTCCGCAAATCGCGATTCCTGATAAAAACACCCACGCGCCCCAATATCCAGCAATAGAAGAAAACAAATATACAATACTGAATCCCATCCATCCTCCTCCATTTCCTTCCTTCACAGAGGCAAGAGCGTCTTCCGCGGAAGCTCCATGGTGCATTGCGCCTAAAAGCGCGATAAACAAAACCACAACTCCGGCGATTTGCCATTTGTTAAGCTCATAATGCACTCCTTTAAAAAGCATTAAGCTAACGCATAATAGAAGCGCTGGAAACACATACGCGCCCCAGCCGAATAAAAGGGTTAAAAGATTGTAGCTATATTCTCCAAACGGGCCTGCCAAATCAAAAAACGACAGCACGGACAAAATCGCGCCTGCCAAAAGCACGGTGATGATGATTGATATTTTTACTTCCTGGGAAATCCCGGTTTCTGGTTCTTTGTCCTCTTTGCGCCTATATTTGCGCCTTTTTCGCTGGTATTCTCTTTGATATTCTCTTTGTTTTGCTTTGCTTGAAAATGGCATGTGTGTTGGTTTTTATTGATGATTATGCACTCTGATAAGATATGTTGAACAATTATTATTATAGCAAAAAAAGCCCTGCAAAGCCAG
>PCVT01000104.1 GCA_002787075.1 Parcubacteria group bacterium CG11_big_fil_rev_8_21_14_0_20_41_14 | reverse complement strand
AGGTTTGCTATAAGTAATTTAATATCAAGGCCAAAGGCTTGTAATATTTCCATATGTGTTTTATTCGTCATGCTGAACTTGTTTCAGCATCTGTTTTTTATATAGGAACAGACCCTGAAACAAGTTCAGGGTGACGGTGTTAATTTAGCCAAACAAAACCAACAAAGCAATAACCAAGGAATAGATTCCTGTTGATTCTGTGACAGCCATGGCAACGAACATTCTTGTAAAAATTGTGTTGCCAGCTTCCGGGTTTCTGCCCATTGCTTCTAATGCTTTTCCTCCAACATAGCCCTCTCCAATTCCAGGGCCAATAGCTCCGAATCCCATTGCGATTCCGGCCGCGATAACTCGTGCTGATTCAATATCCATATTTTTTTCGTTAATGATTAGTTAAATGTGATAATTATTTTTCAAGTAATGCGTTTGATCTATGATTAACATCCGCAATCGGTTCTTTTTCAACAATACTCATTTGTATATAAATCATGATCAAGAGCGCGAACACTGCTGGCTGTACAATTGAGGATAATAGCAGAATCATCATAAATGGTAAAGGAAGCACATAAGGGAAAATAAACAATAATACCGCGATTAAAACTTCGGCTGCGAACGCGTTTCCAAAAAAACGAAAAGATACTGATATTAGTTTAGCAAGTTCTCCGATTATTTCAAAAAATCCTAAGATAAAATCAAGAGGGGATTTAAAATTGATAAATCTTTTGATATATCCCCAAATTCCGCCGGTCATTACATTCACGACCTGAGCTACTGTTAAAAATACTAAGGAAAGTATAAGTATTAGGTTGTAGTCTGTTGTTGCTGTTCGATATATTGGATCTCCATTATAGGTAAGCGAGGTTAATCCTGGTATAAATGAAAGAAGGTTGCCAAATAAGAAAAGTAGCAAAATTGTTAAGACAAATGGGTGCAATCTGTTGGTTGCTTTGTCATTGTTCATTGATTCTTTCATGAATGACTTGGACCCATCAACAATAATTTCAAGCCATAATTGAAGGCCTTTTGGCACTTCTTTCATTTTCCTTGTTCCAATAAAGAAAACAAAAATTAAAATAAACGTCAAAAGAATAGTTACCCAAAATGTGTTTGTAATTGGGAAGCCAGCGACATAAGTTAAAATTTTTGGCGTAAGCGTGAAGTCCATAGTTATTTTTTATCCGCGTCTTTGCTCTTTTCTACAAAATGTTCAGCATCATTTTTGGCGCGGATGAAAATCAAAGCATTTGATATAAAAAACGCGATAATAATAAACGCGAACAATACAATTCGTGATGTGTTAAAATGTTTCTGAATCCAGTATCCAAGTCCGCCTAAAATCAAAAGTGGGCCTAATATATAGCCCGAAATTCTGGCAGAAAGCGCCATGCCTTTAAGTAGGTATGAAGGATTGATAGGAGGGATTTTTCCGCTTGTAGCGCCGTCGTATTCGTCCTCTTCATCA
>PCVT01000138.1 GCA_002787075.1 Parcubacteria group bacterium CG11_big_fil_rev_8_21_14_0_20_41_14 | reverse complement strand
TCCTTCGGCAAGCTCAAGGTAATTTTCTTTCAGAAAATTAAAGCCGCCTCACTTCCGATGAAGTTTGCGGCGTTTCTTATCTCGCGAAGTAGTAGTAGAGCATTACTGCTACTATCACTATCATGAGCATTCCTTTCAGAATAACAATTCTTCTTTCCCTTCTATTTTGCCATTCTTCGATTTTTTTATCGACCTTTTCAAGGTCTACATCGTCCACGGTTTTTTCTCCTATAATGGCAGGAATAACAATCCTGCGATGAGACCCATGATGACGAGGATTTCCCTCCAATATTTATGTCCTAGGCACACACATTTGGCGGGTTAGTCTTTTGATATTCGACCAAAAATTCATTGGGAGTTGCGCCTCCTAATCCACAATGTTCTAAGTCATTGTAATAGATATTCCATCGTTTTAGTTTTGTTTGCAAATCATTCAATGAACGAAAGTTGTTCATGTTGTAAAACTTCTCTTGATCTTCGCGGTGTGAACGTTCAACCGTACCATTTTGAGAAGGCTTTCCTGGGTCAATCAGATAGTGGATGATGCTCTGCGATGCACAGAACCGATCAAGGCCATGAACAGTTTTCACTGTCGTATCAGAGCGTTTGTTGGCGCCAAGGTAGTAGTTAGTGAATGTTGCATGGTTGTCTGTCTTCACTGCCTGAATGGGGTGAGGAAACCTGTCCATGACCTCTTTCAAGAAAAGGATGCTGTGATGGATGCTTTGGATTTCATAAATAGCGAGATGTCTCCAACGTGAAGCCGTGTCAATCGCCGTATATTGAAAATACTGCTTGTTTACTACATATCCCGGCACATACTTAACATCAATCTCAACGAGTTTCCCAGGTTTGCGCTCTGCTCTCAGATATTTGTATTTCATTCGCTTTACACGATATTTCCTAACCAACCCTTCTTTCTTTAGAATCTTGCCGATTGTGCGTGTATTTAACGCAATACCTTCTTTCTCAAGCTGCCAATGTATCTTCTTGGCACACTTGCCGGTATCTTTGCGTATTGCAATGACGTGTTCCTTCAGCCAGAGAGATGTCTCGCTGCGATATTGTTTTGGTTCTGTTGACCGTGGCTCAAGCGCCGCTTCTCCGCCACGTCTGTATGCCGCCACCCATCGTTCCAGGGTGCGTTTTCCATATATACACACCTTTGCTGCATCGACCAGTTTGATCTCTTTCTCTACGATGGGACGTACCCATCTGAGTCGCTCTTCTTTGATTGTTTGTGCCATATGTATTGCCATTTCCCTATTCTAGGGAAAACCGCCATATGTGTGTGCACATTACCAAAGTACATTAACAAAACACAGAAAGGAGGTGCCATGAAAAAGCACCAGCGTATCTGGAGTAGAAAGGTTTTGAAGGTCGTTGAG
>PCVT01000066.1 GCA_002787075.1 Parcubacteria group bacterium CG11_big_fil_rev_8_21_14_0_20_41_14 | reverse complement strand
AGACAGGCTTTTTAGAAGTGTTCTCCTATAGCGCCAAAGACGGAAGCCTGCAGGACTTAGTATCAATACCAGTTATATTTTAATCTATGCAAAAAATCAAAATCATTCTTATCGTATCAATAGTCGCGCTTGTGGCTTCTGGATGCGCGCTTAAGAAAGAGGAACAAGAAGACGCATTATCAAAAAATAATAATAATTCTATAGTCGCTACATTTGGACAGGACCAAACAAATAATCAAATATTAGATACTATGCAAGATAATTCCAATAATGCCACAATAGATCCTTCTACTCCTTCATCCGCTATAGCGGATTCAGTCGCTCAAGATGACGGAGAGATAAAAAATCAGATCATCACGCTTAAAACAAATATGGGCGACATAAAAATAGAATTGTTTTTGGAAAAGATGCCTATCACAGCTGGCAATTTTCTAAAGCTCGCAAAAGCGAATTTCTATGATGGAGTAACATTCCACCGCGTGATTCCAGATTTTATGATCCAAGGAGGAGACCCATTATCAAAAGATGATGATCCAAATAATGACGGAACAGGCGGGCCTGGATACTTCATAGAAGACGAATTCAGCGCTGATTTCACTAATGAGCGCGGAACATTATCAATGGCAAACGCTGGAGCAGGAACTGGAGGAAGCCAATTTTTTGTCAACATAGCAGACAACAGTTATTTGGATTTCAATAAAGAGCCAGTAGCGTATAAGCACCCAGTGTTTGGAAGAGTTCTTGAAGGCATGGATATTGTTGATGCCATATCCGCGGTTGAGCGCGACGGGCACGATCGTCCGCTTGAGAATGTCGTGATTCAGGATGTTCTTGTTGAATAAATCATAATGTAGTATAATAAGTCATATGATGAGAAGGATTTTTTTCGCATGCGCACTTATTATTTTTCTACCAGTTGCGGCTTTAGCTGCTGATTTGTCAGTTCAGCTTGATGATATTGTTTTTTCATCTCCAAAGCCCTTGGCAGGAGAAATTATCAGAATTTATGTCACGGTTTCTAACACATCCCAGCATGACGCTCGAGCTAATGTTAGATTTTTTATTGATAACGTGAAAATAGGAGAACAGCCAGTATCAGTTCTCGCGTATAAGAATGACGCGGTTTTTATTGATTGGGCGCCAATGGAAGGATACTATAATATAAAAGTTGACATTGTGGACATAGAGCCAGCTGATGCCACGCTTGAAAATAACAGCGTTGTGATTAATGATTTTATTGTTGACCTAGATACAGACGGAGACGGTCAATACAACGCAGATGACTGGGATGATGACAATGACGGAGTTGATGACGGAGTTGAATTGTCCCAAGGCACTGATCCGACAAGAATAGACACAGATGGAGATGGCGCTGGTGATGGAGTAGACCAGTTTCCTTTAGATCCAAATGAAAAATACGATAATGATGGAGATGGAATAGGCAATAACGCGGATGAAGATAATGACAATGACGGGGTTTTAAATGGAGACGATCCTGCTCCTTTTAATCCAAATATTACAGGCAAAGAGGTGTCTAGCCCAGTTTCTGAACCAGAACCAGCTCAAGCGCCTGTTCAAGAGCCAGAGCCATATGTAGCGCCTAAACCTTCTGAGCAAACACAAACTCCAGAACCAGAGCCAGAGCCAGTAAGCGAGCCAGAGTCAGAATACGCGATTGAGCCAGTAGAATATACTTTTCCAGATCAATCAGAAGCAGATTACGCGCTTGATGTTATGATTGCCAAAAGTAGAATAAATTGGAATGAATTCCAATTTGACGCTTTAGGAGGTAATGAATCATTTTTGTATTTATGGGATTTTGGAGATGGCAAATTTGATCAAACAAAAGATATAGCGCATAAGTTTCCAGGATCAGGAGAATATATTGTGAGCTTATCAGTAAGCGATGGAGTTGGCGGGCTTGGGCAGGCGCAAGAAAAAATTATTATTGGATTTTGGAATATAGGCAACCCATCAATATTGGCCTTGATAATTCTTCTTGGCGCGTTTGCTGTTTCTTTGGCTGGATATCTCATATACCAAGGTCCTTTGCAGAGAATATTGCCGAAAAATAAAAAATAATATGTTTGATATAATAACAATCGGATCAGCTGTACGGGACATATTTTTGTTTTTAGATCCAAAGGACGCTCCTGTGATTAAAAATCCTGCTTGCGATCCAAGGCGCAAAGAATTGCTTGCTCTTGAATTTGGCGCGAAAATTGATGTTAAGGATTCCTGCATCACGGTTGGAGGGGGAGGAATCAATACGGCGGTTACATTCGCGCGCGCCAAGTTAAAAGTTGGATCAGTTTTGTCAGTGGGTTGCGACACAGCAGGAGGCGAGATTATAAGCGTTCTAAAAAAAGAAAAAATCAGCGCGAAATTTGTTCATCAAAACAGTGGAACGCATACTGGATTTTCTACTTTAATAGTATCAGGAGAAAAAAAGAAAGACAGGACAATTTTAGTCGCGCGTGGCGCGTCTGATTTATTGAATTTTGATCAAAAAGATGGTTTAGCGCAAAAAACAAAATGGTATTATCTTACTGCTTTGTCTGGAAAAAACTGGAAAAAGGAATTATCTGATATTTTTTCAGTTGCGCGAGATCGAAATATAAAAATCGCGTGGAATCCAGGATCTCTGCAATTGAAGGCAGGCGCGAGCGAATTGAAAAAATACATGAAATTATGCGAGATTTTTCTGGTTAATAAGGATGAGGCATATGATTTAGTTGGCGTGTTTGATGATATGGGTTCTGTTTTGAGCGCGCTACGCGATTTAGGATCAAAGGGCGTTATTGTGAGCGATGGGATTAATGGGGCTTATTATTCAGATTCAGATTCTGGCATGATTCACGCGAAAGCAGATAAATCAATCCGCGCTATTGAGCCTACTGGTGCTGGGGACGCGTTTGGGAGCGCCTTTGTGGCGCGCTTGATAAAAAATTGTGATGATATTCAGGGGGCTTTGGATTTTGGAATTAAAAATGCTGAATCAGTAATCCAAAAAATTGGAGCCCAGAAAGGAATTTTATATGTCTAAATACCGCCTTCGCTTGGAAATTCTGCAAAAAATATCAACTTTGGCAACTGCCGCGTTTGGCTTGGTCGCGGCGCTCGCGTGGAATAGCGCGATTCAGGATTTGTTCAAGAAAATAAACATATTTGGCAAGCCAGATAGCTTGCTGGTGAAGTTCATGTACGCGATTATGGTGACTATTATAATCGTGGTAGTGACGATTTTAATTGGTCGGTCTACAAATAAATTGCGTGAGAGATTGAATTTGAATCCTGAAGATTCAGATTCTTTGGAAAATACAAAAGATAAAAAATAATAAAAACATATGTCTCAACAAAAATTTTTAAAAAAACAAGCTATCAAAATTGGATGGAATACAATGAAAAAAAACTTTTGGTTTTTTGTTGGTCTCATATTGTTTATTCTGGCGGTTTCTTATATCCCAGCTTTGATATTTGACGCGTTTGACAAGGTAGAGCTGCCAACTATTGTGACTGTGTTTTTCTTTATCATGGGAATCGTATTTTGGGTCATCCAGCTTGTAATTTCAATCGGATTGATACATATCGCGCTCAAATTTACGAACAACGCGAAATCGGTATTCGCGGATTTATTTGGGAAAGCAAATAAGATTGTTGATTATTTTTTATCAACTTTG
Source organism: Parcubacteria group bacterium CG11_big_fil_rev_8_21_14_0_20_41_14 (assembly GCA_002787075.1). Classification (GTDB taxonomy): domain Bacteria; phylum Patescibacteriota; class Patescibacteriia; order UBA2169; family UBA2169; genus CG1-02-41-12. The sequence goes on along the minus strand of PCVT01000066.1, from coordinate 2,862 downwards.
CTGTATAGCTTGATAGTGGCATCTGGGTATATTTTGTTGTTTGTGCTGTCTCGTTTTAATTTAATTTCTGGATTAGCAGACAGTGTTGGATTTATTCTTGTAATCGTGTTTGGCATTATTTTCGCGACTCGGCTTCAGTTCTATCAATACTATATCGTGGATAAGGACAAAAGCCCTATTAAGGCGCTCAAAGCATCCTGGGCCGCGACCAATGGCTCTGTTTGGAATCTTATCCTGTTTTGGCTCTTAATGATGCTCATCAATCTCGCGGGCGCTCTGGCTCTGGGAATTGGATTATTCCTAACTATTCCAACTACTATGATTGCAATGGCTTTTGTGTACAAAAAATTATCTTCCACAAAGAATGTTTAATTGGAAAATATTTTCAAAAATTGATGACAAGACTTTAGCAAAATATCCCGGAGTTGACCGGGTTATTTTGCGATTGCTCTTGAATCGCGGCATCATACCTTCTCCCCCTTATGAAGCGGGAGACACAGAGGGGGTAATGCATCAGATTGAGGCGTTTCTTAATCCGAAGTATGAGGATTTGCTTGATCCGTTTTTATTCCGCGATATGCGGAAATTAGTTGATAGAGTCCGTGAGGCGCGCGAAAAACAACAAAAAGTATTTGTATATGGAGATTATGACGCGGATGGAGTGTGCTCATCCCTTGTTTTGGTTGAGACCTTGCGCGCGATTGGCATTGAAAATGTTGATGTATATATTCCGCATCGTGAAAAAGAAGGATATGGATTGAATAACGCGGCAATTGATTATATCGTAAAACAAGGCGCAAAGCTTATTATCACAGTTGATTGTGGCACTAGCAATGTGCAAGAAGTGGCGCACGCTCGTTCAAGCGGACTTGATGTTATTATTTGCGATCATCATGAAGAGCCATCAGAATTGCCACAGGATGTGTGCGCGTTTTTGAATCCGCATCTTTCCAAAGAGAAATATCCATTCAAAAATTTGGCAGCTGTCGGGGTTGCGTTCAAAGTTGCTCAGGCATTAGCGCGCGAATTTGATTTGGGTGAAAAACATGAAAAATGGTTGCTTGATTTAGTCGCGATTGCGACAGTCGCTGATATGATGGAATTGCGGGGCGAGAATCGCGTATTTGTTAAATATGGGCTTATTGTCTTAAATAAAACTCAGCGTCTTGGATTGCAGGCTCTTATAGCGGCAATGGGAAAAGCAGGCGCTCCTCTTGGAGTTTATGAAATTGGTTTTTTGATTGGCCCGCGCCTAAACGCTGCAGGCAGGATTGAGCACGCAAACGCGGCTTATGATCTTTTGGAGTCGCTAGATCCTGGAATTACAAATGAGCTTTCCGCGACATTGAACATGACAAATACTACCCGCCAGGCAGAGACAAGCAGGATTCTAAAAGAGGCGCTTGAACAAGTTGAAACACAGCTTGAATCAAATAAAGTTTTAATCGCTATTGGGGATAATTGGCAACCAGGTGTGGTTGGATTGGTAAGTGGTAGAATTACTGAAAAGTTTCATCGCCCATCTTTAGTGATTGCACGCGCTGAAAAAGGATTAACTGGGTCTGGAAGAAGCATTCCAGGATTTAATATTACTGATGCTTTGAAAAAATCATCAGAATTTTTAACGCGCTTTGGCGGGCATGAGGGCGCGTGCGGTTTTACTTTGAAATCCGAAGATGCTCTTGATGGACTCAAAACGTCTTTGAATAAAATCGCGGATAGTGTGTTGTCAGAAAATGACTTGGTTAAAGGAATAAGCGTGGACATGGAATTATGTTTTGATGAAATCACGCTTGATTTTGCAGAGAGAATTGAGGCCTTAGCGCCTTTTGGCATTGGCAATCCCACGCCAAAATTCGCGTCTTTTGGTGTGCGTGTTGAATCAGTTTCTTTGGTTGGCTCTGATGGAAAACACATGAAATTGCGTTTTGGACAAAATGGCCTGTCTTTATCCGCGATTGCTTTCGGTTTTGGCGAGAAATTTGACGCGATATTGAATGAAGGTGATTTGGTTGATATAGTATATGAAGTAGCAGTGAATACCTGGAAAGGAAAAAGAAGCGTGGATTTGAAGATTGTGGATATTAAAGCAAAATAATTATGAAACTAATCATACACACAGACGGCGGATCAAGAGGAAATCCTGGACCAGCTGGGATTGGGGCTGTTTTGTCGGATGAATCAGGCGCAGTCAAAAAAGAAATTTCCGAATATATTGGAAAAGCCACGAATAATCAGGCAGAATATACTGCTTTGGTGCGCGCTTTGGAAGAGGCACGGAATTTGGGCGCGAAAGAAGTGCAAATTGCCATGGACAGTGAGTTAATCGTGAAACAATTAAAGCAGGAGTATAAAGTAAAAAATAAGGACTTAGCGCCATTGTTTGTTAAGGTTTGGAATTTGTTAAGCTGGTTTGAGAAGTGGTCAATAAAACATGTCTTAAGAGAAAAAAATAAGCGCGCCGATGAGTTAGTTAACGACGCGCTGGATAAAAAATAATCGGCTAAACCATTGTTTATCCGATTATTTTTGCGCTCTTACATTGGACAGGCAAATCGATAAGCCGAATTTTGTGTCCAGCCCGCCGAATCGGCGGGCCGGTGGCAATCATCTATCTAGATCATGCATTGCTGTATGATTCTAACCATCCTTCGCATAAAGCTATGGACCGTAGTAACGAGCTACCAAATTTGCTCTTTCACTAAAGCAGGGTTTGCCTCTTTTTGCATGTCGCCATGCAAACGCGTGGTCTCTTACACCGCGGTTTCACCATTGCCTGTTTTCGTCAAAGACGAATCATCGGCTGTGTACTTTCTGTTGCACTTGCCCTAGCTTCAAAACTGATAAAAACTCTCGAGAAGT
>PCVT01000033.1 GCA_002787075.1 Parcubacteria group bacterium CG11_big_fil_rev_8_21_14_0_20_41_14 | reverse complement strand
TTTTTCCTGATTAAGGCTTATAGAGAAAGCGGTTTAACCAACGAGTTACGAAGATTGTTGGTAAAGCTTGCCGACTCCGAAGACACCGACAGTATTGCCACCGCTATTTACAACTCTTTGGAAAGCGGCTTTGAAACTGAAGCTAAAGGAATGCTCAAAAAATTTAAGCAAAGACTGAAAGAGTTGGAAGAAGTTCCGGAAACCGCAAAACACAGAAATGAAAGACTGATCCGAAAAAATTTGCAAGCAGCCAGCTTTACCGCCAGATTAGAACCCGGTTCTGCTGAAATCGACAAATACACTCAAGCGGCGCTTGATTTAGTACCCAACCTTCCGGGCGATTATGGTACTAGGCAGCCTTTTCCTGTAGTTTCCTCCATTGGCCTACTGGTTAGGGCTGGTAAAAGAGATCAGGTTGCACCACTCATGGAACTATTGGCCGAAAATGAACACAAAAAACATGCCTTACTGACAATAGCCGATGAATCAATTGTCCATGGTGATCGTCAAATAGTCGAGACTTATTACAATCAGGCTCTTTTAATTGATTCCAAAGAAGAACTGTTTCCGGAAATTTATACCAAACAAGTCAGAATTCTTAAATTTTTAGGCCTCGATGATAAAATTCCTGCCGTAGCCGATCAGGTCAACAGCGCCTTAGACAATAACCATAAAGACGATAGCGGTTGGCGTATGACCTTAGCGGAAAATTTTATCAAGCAGTTAACTGCTTCCGGCTATGTAGTAATTGCTGAAGGTTTTTTAAAATCTCAATTTATGGACCGGGGTTACAGCGGCATTGATTCACTTGGTCGTTTGGCCATCGTCATCGGCGGAAAAATCTCTCCGCCGTTTTTCATGGAACTGCTCTGCTGTATCGAACCGAAAGACAGGATCAATTTATTTTTAGGCGACTATCACGCCCGCGATGTTTTTGGTGCTTCCCGCTTTGCCGACCATATTACTGAACAACCACAGTCAATGGATTTTGACCACCTCAAATTGGCTATTCTGCGTCTCAGCGAGACGCATGCCTTTCAAGCCACCCAAGAGTTTGTCAAATCCCATATCGATCAGGCTGATCAAGCACAAGTGGCAGACTGTATTAAATTTCTCATGCTTGAGGGTGGAACTTTAAAAGAAGTAGGAGATTTGTTGGATGTTATTCCGGTATTAAAAGAAAAGATTAGCCTCGACCGCATATCCCAATATCAAGCTTTAGTGGGTAACGATCAAGTGAAAGGGGTTTTGTTTAGTGTCAGAAACAGAAGAATACTTAAATACTTAGCCCGTCATGGGATTGTCACCGAGTCCAAGCATTTATTTTATCTGGATACTTCAACCTTAATTAGAATTAATAATGTCTTGTATGAGTTGCAGTCGGATAAACAAAAGCTGGATAAGCTGGATGCCGCCCAAAGTTTTCTGACTCAAATTATGTCCCAGCGTACCACCCACATGCCATC
>PCVT01000141.1 GCA_002787075.1 Parcubacteria group bacterium CG11_big_fil_rev_8_21_14_0_20_41_14 | reverse complement strand
GATTTTCTTTATGCGCAAAGCCAGAAGAGGCGTATTATATTTTGCCTGAATTCATAAGCGAGTTCAAAGATATTTTAGAAGATGAGAAAATAAAAAAGTTCGGGCATAATATAAAATATGATATTGAAGTACTTCATCGCTCTGGGGTTGAAGTGAACCCTATTTCATTTGATTCAATGATTGCTTCGTATGTTCTTCACCCAACTGGCAGGAGCCATTCTTTGGATAACTTGTCTTTTACTGAGCTTAGGCACCAAATGGTTTCAATCACGGATTTGATAGGTAAAAAAGGCAAAAACCAGCTGTCTTTGGCTGATATTGATTTATCGCGAGTTGCTGATTACGCGGCAGAGGACGCGGACTACACTTTGCGCCTTACTCAAAAATTAGCAAAGGAAATTGAAAAAGAGGGGTTTTTGCAGTTGATGCGGGATATTGAAATGCCTTTGATTCAGGTTTTGGTGAACATGGAAGAGAATGGCGTGAAAATTGATTCACGGTTTTTGCTTTCTATGTCCAAAACCGTTGGCACGGACATCACAAAATTGGAAAAGAAAATTTTCAAGGAGGCAGGCGTTGAATTTAATGTCGCGTCCCCTAAGCAGTTAAAAGAAATCCTTTTTGACAAGCTTGGGCTTTCTACTAAAGGAATTGGCAAAACCAAAACCGGATTTTCAACCGCTGCCGGGCAATTGGAAAAGATGATTGGTATGCATTTGATTATTCCGTTGATAATGGAGCACAGGGAATTATCCAAATTGAAAAACACCTATCTGGATGCTTTGCCAAAATTGGTTAATTCAAAAACTGGCAGAGTGCACACGAGTTTTAATCAGACCATTACCTCAACTGGCCGGCTTTCATCAAGCGATCCTAATTTTCAGAATATTCCTATTCGCACTGAATTAGGCAGAGAAATTCGCAAGGCCTTTATCGCGTCCAAGGGAAATGTATTAATCAGCGCTGACTATTCACAGATTGAATTGCGCGTGGCAGCTGATTTATCCGCGGACAAAAAATTGATTGAGATTTTCAAAGCAGGCAAAGACATTCACACCACCACTGCCGCGTTTGTTCATAATATTTCAGAAGATAAAGTTACACCAGAGATTCGCAGATCTGCAAAAGCAGTAAATTTCGGCGTGCTCTATGGCATGGGCGCGCGTGGATTAGCGCAAGGAACCGGGATGTCGCATTCGCAGGCAAAGGATTTTATTGACCGGTATTTTACGTCGTTTTCCGGGGTGCGTGAATTTATAGATAACAACATTGAACTGGCGCGGGCGCAAGGGTATGTTGAAACAAAATTCGGGCGCCGATTGCAGTTGGCTGACATAAACTCCGGGGTTCAGCAGATTCGTTCAGCCGCGGAGCGCTTGGCCACGAATATGCCGATTCAAGGAACTGCGGCTGATATTATGAAAATGGCCATGA
>PCVT01000130.1 GCA_002787075.1 Parcubacteria group bacterium CG11_big_fil_rev_8_21_14_0_20_41_14 | reverse complement strand
TGCTTGGAGCTTCGCAAGGCCGGAGCGCGACGGCGCGAGGCGGGGTAGCGGAATTTTCCAGCAGGAAAATATCCGTGACTTGGGGAGGAATTTTCCATTTGCTCCTCTTTTTTGTTTGGGGGGAATTCGGGGGAGAATACAGAAATACAAAGTTGTGCATCCTTCATCCTGTCATAATTTGAGTGTCCGAGGCGCAAAGCCGAATGCGCTTGCCCCAGCGCGTGTGAGTACACACGCGCTCCCCACCCATGCGCGCACATCCCGCCCGCGAAGGACAAGAGGAATCGCGGGTGGGGCTCCCTAAACTGCTATTTTTGGTTTATATCCCTTTTGTATCAAATACGCTGATACAAATGTGGGCGCACGCCCATGACCGTTTCTGCAATGTACATACACTTTTCTACCTTGAGTTACAAGTTTCTGTATTGACTCCGCGCCGAAAGAAAGCTGATCTTGAGTGGGCGCCATTTGATTAACCACTGGAATCCAAACATATATATCAACATCAAATGGCACATCGAGCCAATCTTCTTCGAGCGATATATCAGCAGTTATATTTTTTTCTCAATACATCAGCAAGGCCCATGACACAACATTGATTGGTGCCGATATAGATGCCATCAGTAATGTAACTGTATTCCAGTACCGGTACTTTGGGATGAGTATGGTCCATAATAATATTTAATTAAACTGTTTATATAATTATTCAACTATTACTTTTAAGGAACATCACCTGCTATAAAAAAATTGTTTTAATGTTTTAATAATTGTAGCGCTCCGTAAAGACCTCCAACATCGCCGAGTTCCGCCTTTGCCAATCGCGGAAGTTCCGAAAATATAGAGAGTGTATGTTCAAGATAATAACGGACACGCTCAATGGATATACCTGGACTTTTGGTCATCATTGATCCTCCCAGTACAACAACGGACGGTGACCAATGAACGATGGTGTTATTCAAACCATAGGCAAGCCACTTTGCTTCCTCTTCCCACACGTCTGGATCGTCAATTTCATATGGCTTTTTATGATAACGCGTTTCAAGAGCTACGCCAGAAACATGACCTTCCAAATGTCCTGCCAAACCACACATCGGGCAGAGCGTTCCGGTTGGGTCAATAATTTGGTGTCCAGGTTCAAAACCAAAGATATTTCTGTCTATTTTCCCGTCAACGATTCTTGCGCCGCCGATGCCAGTGCTCACCGTAATATACGCAACAATTTCTTCGCCCTTGCCGGCGCCGTTTACCGCCTCGCCCAGTCCAACAACGGCGGCATCGTTTTCAAGATAGAGGGGGGCTTTGATGATTTTCTGCAGGGTTTCTTTAAGCGGTTTGTCAATCCACCCGGATAAATTTGGAGAATTGATCAACTTCGTTTTTCCCCGGTCAAGAGGCCCGGCAATACCGCCCGCTGCCGCTTCAATTTTTTCCCCGCCTGAAAGCTCCGATATAATCTTTTCAAAAAGTAAAATGCCCGCGTTAAAATCTCTCGGCGTGGCAACGATTTTCGGCTCATCAAAGTTTTTGCCACCGCGAGAAACGGCGAGCCTCGTTTTTGTTCCGCCGATATCAAATAATAAAAACATGGTTATTGATTCAATCTTATTATTAACCCCTCATACGGTTTAAGTTTTAATTGAGTCGTTTGGATTTTTTCGCCACCGCACTTGCCTCGATGCGTATTGCATAAAAGTGTCCCGTCTACTGATAACGCCGCTATTTCTTCCGAGTCCGAAAAATTTATAGCAGCAAGCAGTTTCTCGGAAGCACATTCTCTTCCGAATACAAATACATGTTCGTTGCCGCTTTCCATCGGTTTGTAAGAGCCGGTTAAAAGCGCCGGAGAGTTCTTGCGGTAATGAATCAATTCCTTGAAAAACGACAGCATTGAATTA
>PCVT01000171.1 GCA_002787075.1 Parcubacteria group bacterium CG11_big_fil_rev_8_21_14_0_20_41_14 | reverse complement strand
AGAATCCCAATCCGAATGTTTTTATATTTTCGGATTGCAGGTTTTTAGTTTTTCTAAGGAAGGGATGATTGCCCTTTAATCCTTTTAACTCAAAACCAAGAGGTTTATTGAATTCCTCGACAGAAGAGCTTTCTGGAGAACCTTCTACTTTATCGTCTGCGCGCCCGCCAGAGAGAAACCACTCATTGAGCTTTAGCGCCGCTTCCCGGAATTCGCAGTTTTCCATTTTGGCTACAAAGTCTATTACATTGCCGCCGCCGCAATGAGTGAAGCAGTTAAACGCGTTCTTTTGAGTGTTCACGTGAAAAGCGTTATTATTCGACCGGTCGCCGGTATGGCAGGGCAGGGGACAGGGCCCGGCGAGCTGATTATTTCCGGTTGAGCGAAGCTCGATGCCGTAGTAGGCCAGAACTTGAGAGATATTTACACTTGCCTTGATGTGCTGGTAATCAATCCAGGTCATTTTACCTCCTATTAGATTATAATATGTGCGATTTGTTATAAAAAGACAATATCACGGCTTAAACGAGCTGTCAAAGGTAGAAGAACCCTAAAAACGCCAGAGAAGCCCGTAGAGCGACGACCTGGGGGTAGTATGACTTCTGGTATGGATAAAAGGGGTGTTCAGTGTAGGCATTATAAATAGGATGTCCCGCTATATGAGCAGGACATCCGTCCAAACACTTCTGGAATCAATGTCGTCTTAAATCTTGCCGTACGGTGGTGGAAGGTCCTTTTTGTTGCCGAGCGGGATAGAGCCATCGGAATTAGTCACTGGTGGATTCAAAGTAGGAGAGTGTCCGTCTGATCTACTAATAACATTTCCGGAGGAATCACGAACATACTTGTCAACATGAGGTTTACCGCCCCAATTGTTACTGCGGTGCAGATAACTATTCTCTGACATTTTTAACTCCTTGTTAAAGGTTTCATATAGTTAGTGATTATTCATTAAGAAAGATTATTTAATCATACTTAGACTTTACTATTTTAACGAAAGGCTATTTATGCTGGTTCCAATCTATTAAAATTTTAACAAATTCCTAACAATATAAGAGGAGTTCTTTCCCACCCAATTATTCCAACTCACCACTTGACTTGCTTACAGATCGATTCAGGATACCACAGAGACTCAGTATCCGGTCAAGGTAGTGCAGAGCCTCCACCTTGACGGACGTCGCACCCTTTAGGTCGCTCGGCTTTCAGCTACTCCTACCCTCTATGTCTTTATAGGGGTAACGGTGAAGCAAGCCAGCGTAGCTTTACTATTTAAAAATTCAATGCTGGAGAAAGGGTTCACGGCTATAACAGATTATGAGAAGAAAATCGCCGAGAAGGCCGAACAGATATTCGGCGAAGAGGAAAAACAGGACGACTGGGCTAATTGCCTTCAGAGAATTCAGAAACTGCTTTCCTTTGAACTTCGGAAATCGTTTCAGAACGGCGTTCGCTGGGCAAATAAGCCACAGCAAAAGCGATAAAGGAATTAAGCGGGAAGGTTTATCCTTTCCGCTTTTTTTCTTGTTCGTT
>PCVT01000153.1 GCA_002787075.1 Parcubacteria group bacterium CG11_big_fil_rev_8_21_14_0_20_41_14 | reverse complement strand
GCGATTCGGGAATAAACAGCGGAAAGTAAGCATTCTCGACACCCTTGGCTTTAATCAGTTTATTCATGTGTTCTTGAATTAACTCCCAAATGGCGTAGCCGTAAGGTTTAAAAATCATCGTGCCTTTAGCACTGCCGTAATCGGCCAAATCGGCGGCTAAAACAATCTGGTTATACCAAGCGGATAAATTAACGGATTTTTTAGGAATGAATTTTTTCATAATAAAGCTGATAGTAAATTTTTAGGATTGTTAACTGGCGGGGTGAAATTACGTTCTTCGCCTAAATTATATTTATTAGCCAGTTCATAAGTTAAGCGTAAAGCCGAGTAATCCTCCAAAGCAATCCCCACGGAATCAAACAAGGTTATTTCTTGGTCATTGGTCCGGCCTTTTTTAGAACCGTTAACTAATTCAAAAAGTTCGGCATAGACTAATTTTTTTGCTTCCTTAAGATTTAAGCGTTGGATTTCTCCTTCGATAAACGACTGGTCAAAATACTCCACCATCACCCGGCACCTTGGTAGAATGCTTAGTTCAAGCTCGGTTTTTCCGATGGTATCTCCTCCCAGCGCGTTAATGTGGACACCGGCTTTAACCCATTTATTCTTAATCACATCCACATTTGCCTTGCAGGCAGTAATTGTCGTAATAATATCCGCTCCCTTGACGGCTGCTTCGGTGTCATGGCACCGGACGAGCTTTATTCCGATACTTCTCATATTTTTCTCAAATTTAGCCATCGCTTTTGGATCAATATCAAAATATCTCACTTCTTTAATATCGCGAACCAGCTTTAATCCCTTAACTTGAAACTCGCTTTGAGCCCCGGTGCCGATTAAGGCCAAAATATGCGAATCCTTTCTGGCCATTAGATTGGTTGCCAAAGCCGCGTTGGCAGCGGTTCGCAGCGCCGTCAAAACGGTCATCTCGCTAAACATTAACGGATAGCCCGTATCAATTTGGGATAACTGACCGGTCGCCACCACGGTTTGCTTACCCGTCAATGGGTTTTTCGGATGGCAATTAACATATTTAAAGGTGTAATAAGCGGCATTGTCACAAATAGGCATCAGTTCTAAAACTCCGCCAGGGACATGCATCGACGGACGAGGCATTTTGGTAAATGACTGCCATCGGCCATAGTCCCTCTTCAGCGCCTGCATTAAATCCACCAGAAACTGATCAAAGCCATGCTTGTCTAAAATTTTTGTTAGTGACTCAACAGTAATAATTTTCATAAAAAAAACCTCGTCGCTGCTTCCTACAAATTTGTAAGAGGCAAGGACGAGGTCTCGTGATACCACCCTGCTTTGCTAAAACATTGCTGTTTTAACCTTAGTAACTGACTCTGTCCGCCAGCTGGCGGATGACATCAGTTTCCTGATTTTACGGTTAGGTTTCCGGCTCGGCTCATCGCCGGCAGCTCCGG
>PCVT01000017.1 GCA_002787075.1 Parcubacteria group bacterium CG11_big_fil_rev_8_21_14_0_20_41_14 | reverse complement strand
ACCAAAATGTCAAACAGACTTTACATTGATAACTTCTCATTTTAAAAGTTCGCTACTAGAAATTCCCAACGCATTAGCGATCTTTTCTAAAGTCGAAAGAGTAGGGTTCATACGACCATTTTCTATATTGCTGATATACGCTCTATCCACGCTCAAAGCCGTCGCAAGGTCTCCTTGCGACATGTTCTTTTTCAAGCGTAGCTTTCTTAAGTTTTCCCCAAGTTTTTTACCTGTTGCCATAGATACATAATAGGAAAACTTGCATTCTTTTGCAAGAGTGCAGTATAATGCATACATGTCCGCCCCGAATTCCCCCAAAACAAACAGAGGAGCAAATGGAAAATTCCTCCCCAAACCCCTCCTTTTCCATTTGCGACATCCGAATTCAAAAAAGAGTAGCCGAGTGTTTTGCGAAATCTTTTCCCCAAAAAATAGTTTTCGCAAAACCGAGTCCGCATTAGTCCCGCCACCTGCCCGAATATCTTTACGGGCAGGACGCCAAAGAAAAATGTCCTTTCCTTTTTAGAAGAAATTGGTCGCGCGCAAATCCGAAAAGCAAGGAACATTTTTCCTTGGTGTCCGCCGAGGCTTTGCGAGGCGGTGGCGGGGCTGATTCATTCGTTCAGTTTCCGCTCGAAAAAGGTTCGCGCAAAGTGTATAATTACAGCACCATAAAAACAGTCATCTTAGTATGTCCGTTTTTATATTGATTTTTTAAGATATTTAAAGTACTATCAAAGTGCCTAAAAAGGCCAAAACAGCTAATACGGAGGGACCGTTTATGGCTGTTGCGGGTTCATTTACAATTGAATTTCAACACCACTCACCTGCTTCGAAAGGAACAGCACAATGGCACAGAATCTGACAATGCCTGGCAACCCACGGTACCAACCCAAGGAGCTCGTACCCTACTTTGGTTACGACAATCTGTATACAGGGCTCGCGCGGGTTGAAATCGCAACACTTGAAACCCTCGGCCAAATCGGCATGATTTCGACTGCGGACATGGCGCTCCTCACGCCGGAAATTATAGAGCGACTGATCGCTATCACCACCTCCCACGTGGATGACATCGAGTACGGCCGAAATGGCTACCAGGCCACTAAGCACGATGTCCGCGCATGGGTGCGCGCCGCACAGGAAGTGCTCGACCCGCGCCTCGGACGATGGGTGCATGTGCCGCTCACCAGCTACGATGCGCTCGACACTGGCCGAATACTGCAATACCGCGCAGCGTACAATGGCGCGCTCAAGCCCGCCTTGACCAAAGTGATCAATATCTTTATCGGCATGGTGCGCCAGCACGCGGACACACTCCAGATCGGACGAACCCATGGCCAGCACGCCCTACCGATTACAATCGGGTTTTGGCTCGCTACCATCCTCGACCGCCTGGTTCGCAATGCCATGCAGCTGGATATAGCTACATGCCTACTAATGGGCAAGATCTCGGGCGCGGTGGGCGCTTACAACGCGCAGGTGGGTCTC
>PCVT01000035.1:5142-11115 GCA_002787075.1 Parcubacteria group bacterium CG11_big_fil_rev_8_21_14_0_20_41_14 | reverse complement strand
AATTTGCGCGGCAAGCTTTCTAGTTCGTGGAGAAAAAATTCCGTTTGTCAGGCGGGCAATACAAAAGCTGGACACGCTCAAAATCTTCTTGATGGTGCTTTGGGAAACAAAGTCATTGGACAACAAAAAGTACGGCGTACTCTCTGCGCCATTGGATGAAATCGGCAGACAGCTTGGCGGCTGGAACGGACAGCTTACAAAGCAAAACTCTCCCTCAAACAAGGGAGAGAAATGAAGCCACTGGCGAGAACCGCCGCGGGGTTGTTGTCGTTGAAGCCATTGTCAAGCCAGTTGTAGTTCCAGTTCCACCTGTCGCCGTTCCAGTTGAGGCAACGCATGTACAGGTTGTCATCCGAGTTGCGGTTTGTATAACGCGCCGCCCATGCCACTGCCCCTTGAACCCAGCCGTTCGCGAACAGCTGGATGAATACTCCTAGGGCTGTATCGTATTCGGCATCATAATGCCTTAGCGCGTTATACCAAGTAACTTCGTTTTTTAACGCTGTGTTCCGCGCTATCGCAAGCCATAGCTGGCGATACTCTGGGATACATAGTCGCTGGATTCGACAGTGTAAAGCCGTGGCGATACACATATACGCCTAGTACCGCTTATAGTATACAAAAAGAAAACGACCCGCGCCAGTATTGGAAACCAACGCGAGTCGTTAAAAATTGCGTCCCAAGGACTAAGCACAAAGGACAGAAAGACCAAAGTGCCAAAGTCCAAAGGACAAAAAACGAAGTTAGCTTGCGAGAACCGCCGCGGGGCTGTGGCCGTAGAAGCAACTGCCAAGCCAGTAGTAGTCCCAGTACCACCTGTCGCCGCTCCAGTCGAGGCAACACACGTACAGGTAGCCACCCGAGTCGCGGTAAATCGTGCCCCAGAAGAACACATGTTTACCTTTATACTCCTCGGAGATGAGGTGCGGATGTTTCAGCAAATGGTCCAACACATTTGCCGGAAGCACTCTCTGGGACTCCAGCTCCTTGCGAAGCTGATTTCCCTCGTGCCTGTCGCTTTTCTGGGTGTCGGACAGGAACAGGCCGACATTCGCGGCGTTCCACTCCAACTGGCCGGTTACGCGACTTGCCAGCTGATCGCTCTCACGCACCTCCCAGTTCCTGACGGGTACAAACGGATGGCTGTCGCAGTCAATGATGTGCTTGACTGTGACAATTTCGGCATTGCCTAAAATGACCTGCCGAAATTTTGCGAGTTTATCTCCCTCGCACGCGGATTTGATTTCCGCGTTCGTCCAACTACCGCGCCGAAAAGCGGCTTTCAACTCTCCGGCCTGATCAACATCGAGCATAAGATCGCTCATGGTTGACTCCTTTGGTATGCAACAATGTTCTTAATGAACCATGTTGCAAGTAATATTGGCTAGCGGGCCACCGAATGTAGCCATAGCCAGAAACAATCCAATATAGATAAGTCATAATAGAATTACTTTTGGCTATGGCTATTTACCCGCCGTATGGAGGGCTTATTTCGCAATAAAAACAAGGACAAAATGAACGAATAGTGTATTATACTACTTTTAATAATATTGTCAATAGTGCTAAAAAAATAATAAACCAGTACACTATATGCATGTCACTAACAAAACAAATTGCAAAAAACACATTATATTTGGGCTTAGGCAAGGTAATTTCAACCGCGTTGGGCGTTTTAACAGTGGCATTATTGCTGCGCTACTTAAGTCCTGATGATTATGGAAGATATACCACTGTCTTGGCGTTTATCCTGCTATTTGGCACATTTGTTGATTTTGGATTGAATTTAACCACTACCCAAGACATCTCTTTGCCTGATACAGATGTGGCGCGAACCTTGTCCAGTATTTTTACTTTGCGCGTTTTAATAAATATCGCCTTAGTATTGATATTGCCGATTATACTACTCGCGTTTCCCTATGAAGCAGAAGTTAAGAACGCGATTTTGATTTCATCAGTCCTATTTTTCACTTATTCTTTGTTTCAAGTGTTGGCATCCTATTTTCAAAAGACTCTGCAGGCCGGCAAAGTCGCGTTTGCGGAACTTGTTGGAAGGATCATTTTGCTCGCGACCACAGTGCTTGCGATTTATTTCAAATTCTCATTTTTAGAAATTATGCTCACTATTGTGGCGTCCTCTCTTGCGCAATTCTGGATGTTGTTGCGGTTTACTGCCAAAGAAATTGATTTGAAATTCATTATTGATGTTCAGATTTGGAAGCGCATCATGGGTAAGACCTGGCCTATTGCTCTTTCTGTAATTTTTACGACTATATATTTTAAAGGTGATGCAATAATTTTGTCTTTGACTCGAGGTTATGCTGATGTTGGAATTTATGGGGCAGCGTATAAGATATTAGAGGTCTTGATTACTGTGCCGATTCTGTTTATGGGATTGGTTCTTCCGTATTTGTCGCGTAGTTTCGCGCAAAAAGACACGCGCGCGTTCAATAAGGCAATGCAAAAGGCATGGGACGCGCTATGCTTAATAACTCTTCCAATGGTTGTAGGAACTATTGTGTTGGCGCGGCCTATAATGATGATCATCGCAGGAGAAGGATACAATGATTCAGCCGCGGTATTAAGGATTTTGATTATTGCCTCTGGTATTATCTTTTTAGGAAGCTTGTTCACTCACGCGATTGTTGCTGTGAATCAGCAAAAGTATATGATTAAATATTACGCCATCGCCGCAGTTTTGGCCGTGATATTGTATATCTTATATATTCCAACATACACATATTACGCAGCCGCGTGCGTTACTGTTCTTGCTGAAGCTTTAATAGCCATTGCCGCGTTCGTGAAAGTGAAACAAACCGCGCATTTCAAATTGTCATTAAATATCTTTTTTAAGGCGCTTATATTAAGTTTAATTATGGGCGCGATTCTGTATCTTCTGCAGAGTTTATATATTTTGATTTTGATTCCTGTTGGAATAGTGGTATATTCTGGATTAATATTGATTACAAACACGCACTATAGTGTCTATGAAAATAATCGGACAAACCAATGACGCCTGGGCTAAAGAGCTTATAGAGCATATTCCAAAAAATCACAAAAAAATTATTATTCTTGTTTCTTTTTTCGCGCAGATTCTTTTGACTGTGCCAGCCAAAATTTTTAGATTCAAAACAATCTGGATCATCTCGCATAATGAGCGCGGAAAAATCATGGCCATGCTCATAAAAATAACAAGCGCGTTCTCGGACGCGATTATCGCGGCAAACCAGTCAACTGAAGCCAGGTACTTGCGCATGGAGATAGACAGCAAAAAAATACAGATTATCTATCCTCCTTGCGAATCAAATACAGAGAGTATGCCAAATAAAGGCAGAACAACAATTTCATGCGATGGACAAATCGCTATTGACCAAGGCATGGGCTTGCTTTTGCACGCAATGGCATCGGTCAGGCAAATTATACCTAATATCAAGCTTATCATTGGTGGACAAATCGCAGACCCGCAAAAAATCCAATGGATTATAAAACAATTAAAACTTGAGAACATCGCGCAAATCGCGCCTACTGATAAAAAAACTTGGATGTCTCAAGCCCATATCTATATCCTGCCAACGGAAAAAGATGAACCTCCGCCTTGCTCTTTAGCGCAGGCAATGATGCTATCTAAGGCAATTATCGCGACTGACACTTTATCAAACCGAGAATTCATTACTCAGAACAAGAACGGCATTTTAATAAAACAAAATAACGTGGATATGCTCTCGCAAGCCATTATCAATCTCGCGCGAAAGCCAAACTGGATGGAACAGCTCGGACAAAATAACCGCACGTTCGCGGAAAAAAAGTTTTCTAAAGAAGTGTTTGAGGAAAAACTGAATAACATTCTGAATTGAGCATTTAAAAAAAGTAAGACCTTTTGAAAAGGTCTTACTTTTTATTTAACTTATTTCTCCACTTCAACCATATCAGCGCCTTCCGGAGGCAAAGGAACTTCTTCGGGAACAGACGATTCAGCGCCTTGCATCAATACTGGATCATCAACCGGCATGGGACGCGGCTCTGGCAAAGCATAATCATTCATCAATTCTTTTGCCAAAGGCACTACCACGCTCGTGCGCCAGTAATATGAATTATCCTTTGGCTGATTGACAATCGGAAACCGCAGGGCAGGCACCAGCAATTCGTTTGATTTGTTATCCTGATAATTATACAGCTGAATCAAAACATATTCAGGCGTGCCAAGTTCAATATTCTCATATGCCGCGTTTGTGGCGCCATCAACTTCATAATACACAGGCCCAGTCATTCCGCCTGCTTCAGCGTAGGCGATGATTTTATCAACATCAGTAATTGCTTCATATTCAGATGCCTCATACTGCTGGCTTGATAATCCCCATATGCTGGAAACCCGCTTGTAGCGCACATTCACGCTCACGCTCAATCCATAGGGCGTGCCGCTTTGGTCATACACTACTTCATTGTTTATGATGAGCGGATACCGCACCGTAATAGTCTCTGTAATATATTGATATTCTGCTGGTTGTTGATCAAGCCACATGCGCCAGTCATTTATAACTTCCGCAGTACCATAAGTATCAGTCCCAATGCCCCGCTCTTGCAAAAAATCATTTGAAATGCGAATAAGTTCATCATCACTTGGAACATCAGAGAGTTTGAGCCGATTATCATCATAGCATCTCTGATCTGATCCGCATTTGGTATTGAGATTATCCCATCGCTCCCAATTCTCATTCAATGATATGGTGCCATCATACAAATTGATGTTGATGTAATACCCAAAATCCTTATCCTCAACCAAATTGATATTCTGAACCTGGGTTTGGCTGAATGCTTTGAGATTGATAATTCCCAGATTCATACTGCCTATCATATTGGCAAGATTTTGGCTTGCCTGATATCCTTTTACTCTGCGCATAACATTCACAGTGCTATTCTCAAGCGTAAATTCGTCTCCAGTATATTTGTACGCGATAGGAGCAGGTCCTGGCCAAATCATTTTTTCTCCAACCATTCCAGTTGAAACACCTCCGCCTCCGCCATAGCCCGCAACCGGCGCGATTGATGAAGTAACGCGCGATAATTCCATAGCAGATGATTGGTCCGCGCTGTTGGATGAGTCCTCTGCTACAGGAGCTCCTTGCAAAACCGAACCTTTGCCGTCTTGGCTTACTAAAGACCCGAACGCTGAAGCGCCAACGCCAGTAATCTCTGGCGCGAACGCGAGTTTTATATTGCCTTGCTTTTGTGTTGCGTACACGCCTGCCACAACAGCCAGAACTATCACAGCAACCGCGCCCGCGTATTTATACATATTTGTCATATATTTGAATGAATTAATTATTTGATCTAAAATTCCCAGCTCTGACGATTGAAAAGACGTATTACCTAAAAGCTGTGCACGAAGCTTTAATGCAAAACGTTTGTCAATCTTAGTGTCTGGCTTGGATGTTTTAATAAGTTTTTCAATATCTGCTTTCATATATTTATAACGATCCAAGTTAAAATAAGTAACAAAACTTCTTTTCGCATCTGGCTGATGAGTCGCGAGTACGCCACTTTTACCGCGCTTTCGTTCTTTTCAAGCACATCCGCAATCTCTTTGTGGCTCATTCCTTGCCATAGGCGCATTACGACTATGTCACGCTGTTCTGCTTTTAGTTTAGAAAAATGCTCTTGCACTTTTTCCATTTGAGCACGCACATCAACATCAACCGCGATATCTTCATTAGAAGACAAATCCCACACATCATCAATATTCTTATCCTTCTTTTGTGTGCGATAATGATCAATTACCGTGTTCCGCGCAATTCGGTATATCCAAGAATTGAACGATCCCTTTTGGGCGTCAAAAGAATTTATCTTATCCAGTGCTTTTATAAATATATCGCTTACCAGATCTTCGGCTGTTTCCTTGTGCATTGTTTTGTAGTACACAAAGTCATATATCTTTTTGATATATTTGTCATACAATATGCCAAACGATTCTGTGTTTCC
>PCVT01000035.1:0-4969 GCA_002787075.1 Parcubacteria group bacterium CG11_big_fil_rev_8_21_14_0_20_41_14 | reverse complement strand
CCACCATGGTTTACTAAAGCCAGAGAGTGATTTTCCGAAATAGCCGCGCTTCCTTTTTGGTAGCCCTTAGTAAAACCAGCATGCTCAATAATCCAAGCAGCTGGAACCTTTATCTTGTTACCTCCCGCGTCATAGAATGGAACCTCATCATATCCTTTATGTCTGCTATTGCGCTTTTGAAGCGCTTCAAATTGTTTTTGCGTGAGAATCGGATTTGTGAAGAAGGAGCCAGATGACACAGAGTTCGGATCATTCTTATCAAGCACCATTGATTTTCTTTTTCTAAGCTCCAGCACTAAGTCACGGACATTTTGCAAAGACGGCTTGCCATCAAATTTTTCTTGAATTTGCTTTTCTAATTCAGGATACCCAATCTGCGGCGCGCCGTTTTTGATTAACCGATACACCACTTCAAGCACAATATATTTTCCATTATCTTTTCCTTTGAATCTGCTGGCGCGATATCCAAACCCGCATTCTGATGCTAAAAATTCTTTTTCTTCCAAAGTTTCTCTATCCAACACGCGCACTTTTTCTATAACATCGCTTACCTCTTGCCCATAAGCACCCACATTTTGGATTGGCGTGGCGCCAACGCTTCCCGGAATTCCGGACAAGCATTCAATTCCTGCTAAACCGCGCTTCACGCACTCAAAAACCAAATCATCCCAATTCTCGCCTGAAGCAACAACCGCGAAAACAAACCCGCCTTTTTCGTCAAAAGACATGCCTTTTAAATGTATCTTAATTACCAAGCCATCAAACCCTTCATCCTTAAAAACCGTGTTGCTTCCGCCAGCCAAAATCCAGGTTTCAAGATTATGCTCTTTGGCATACTGCAATGCCTCTTTGATTTCTTCAACACTATCGCACGAAACAAACTCGCGCGCCTCTCCGCCGAGTTTTATAGTGGTAAAATCGGATAGTTTTTTCTTTTGTTCTAGTTTCATATATTAAATTGTGGTATCTTTTGATTAAAACTCTGAAATTGTAAATTGGCGGTGGCGATGTCCGGAAGTTTGAACCAAAAAAGTGGCTCAAATTCAAGAATCTTGATAAAAGTATACAGAAACTAAGGGCTATCTACAAAGTTCACCCGGAATGGTTTGAGGTTCCCAAACCAAAATCTTATAAAGGGAATAATGTCGTAGATTATTCAATAGAATAAAGACGATTGGCTTTTATTTAAAATGGCTGCGCAATTCCCACTAAATAATTATAAATTTCTTTGTATTTTTTGTTCAACTTTTCTAGTTCCTTTTCCTTCATTAATAAAGCACAGGTGGTCGTACAAAGATATTTTTTTAAACCCAATTCTTCGAAATTGAGCTCCCCTTTGTCTTGGTTTATGTCTTTTACTTGAGCGGTAATAAAAGGCAGAATTGCATCTTTTTGAAAACTAGGTTGATTCTTCTTTTTGATGATTGCCTGAACTTTCAATTGCGAATAGCCTTTTTTGTGAAGGATTTTGTTGACTGCTCGAATCAATATTTCCGGATATATTAGGTCCTCAATCTCATACTGCCACGTAATATTAGATTTGTTGTCGAATCTGCTTACATGCTCAACCTTGTGATTAAAAGAATAGGTTTTCGTTTTCAGACTATTGAGAGTTGCCTTACCTTTTTGGTCAAAATCTAAGATCGAAAGCACTTTTGGGGTTATTGACTGTTCTTCACAAAAAAGATTCACAAAAACTAGATACCCAGGAAACTTATCAGCTCCGTCTGCAACCAAGATCTTTGGTTCATCGAGACCGTTTATTTTAAGAAGTGTTGAAATATATTGTTTATCCTCATCTCCCTCAACAACAAGGTTATATGGCATTATTTCCCAACTGTCGTTTGTAGATATTCCCAAATGATCTTTAACCTTTTGAACTTTGTTGTAGCCAGTTGTTTTGTCAATTACCGTACTAATTTTTATATACTCCTTATCTTTCTTTCTACGATAAGCCTGTTTCGTATATTTCGCGTTAAACAAAAACACTGATTCTAATTCTCCAATATCAACAAAATGGTGAGAATGTGTTGTTAAAAATATCTCAAGGTCATTGGAAAGGTTTTTAATAATCGCAAAAACTTTCTTTTGTAGTCCGGGTTGTAAAAAAGCTTCGGGTTCATCTATGCCCCAGATGACTATTTTCTTTGTATTTTCAGAGATATATTTTATTAAAGAAAGCAACAATATTCTTTGAATACCACTCCCTTTTGCCTCGAGTTCTTTTTGATTGCTATCTTGAAGAACAAGATTAACCATAGTACCGATTGCCTCCCTAAGAAGTTCATATTTGGGAAAAATAAATTTAACATTCCAATCTTTTGTGTCTAACCCGTCTGTAAAGGTGCCAACTCCGTCAGCAAACTCTTTAAAGTTCTTTGAAATATTTGTTTCTATATTTTGTAAAGAGTTTTCCGATTCCGTAATGAAGTTTTTAAGAATATCTAACGGCTTACTTTGCTTTTTTCTCAATTTGTCTAGTCCGGAAAGTACATTTGTTTTTGTAATTTGAGCAACTAACGCAGGGATGTTCACATTACTTGACTCAACAAATATAAAACGAAAATCATTAAAGAATTTATTCAGGTCATTTTCAGAGAGATTTTCACGCTTTGATCGACTTTGTTTTTTATACCCAGTCCTTTCTATAATATTCTCACCCAACTCTTCTTTAAAAACTTTTTTTATAGAAACTTTGCCCTTTGTTTGGCTATCGATGAAATCTACACTGATAGTAGTTTTGTATCCAGCTCCACGTGTTGCTTCGACAATTTCGTAAGGTATGTCATTTGAAGCTTTAAAGTCTGTTTCGTTAAAAAATAAATTGACCGCACGAAGGAAATTTGTTTTCCCAACATTATTTGCTCCACATATTATAACTGGTCCTCCTTCCTTCGGAATTACTAATCCTAGATTTTTTATTGACCGATAATTGTGAATTAAAACCTTTGATATTCTGTACGACATAAAATTATGAAGCTATTTCAAAAATCTTTTTCACAAAAGATGTTCGTGCGTAAAACGCACGGCTAACCGAGCCATGACCGGGGCCTTTTGTGCGAGCTTGTATCCATTTTCCGTCTTTCCCTGTCAAAGCCTCAAAACCTTGTGTAATCAATTTGTTGCGAATGAAGTCATAATCAGCTTTGATTTCTTTTATCAATTCATCATCCTCGGCAAAATCCAAGCTCGCTACTTTCAGTAGTTCTCCTGCTTCGGAATTTTTTCCATTCCACTGTACTGCACAAAAGACAATGGTTTTGAGCTTTGCCCAACAATGACTTTCAAAAAACAAATGGGCCTTCAGTTCCGTGGGGTTGATCATCGTTATCGCCATTGTTTCTTTTGGCACAAGCTCACCTTTTACTGTACGGAAAGCAACTGACTTTAATTCGTAAGTAAGTCCGTTCGGGGCTTTGGAAACATTTGTTTCCAAACCTGCCAAACGTTCTAAAACAAGACCTTTCCAGCCCTTGTTTTGCTTTCCCGTTTCATAAGTCGTAATACCATGTTCTAAAGCCAATTTTCGCAAATCTTGGCCGATATACTTTTTTAGATTTTTTATTGCAATTGTGCGGGTAATGATTTTCATATTTTTGCTTTTTTATTTTCCAAATTGCGATCCAGTTCTTCAAATCGCTTTATTGATACATCCAAAAACTGTTTATCAAGATCAATGCCGATAAACTTTCTGCCAAATAAATGTGAGGCGATTCCAGTCGTGGAGCTTCCAGTAAAAGGATCAAGGACAAGATCGCCTTTGTTTGTGCTAGCCAGTACAATTCTTTTCAGTAAATCTTCGGGTTTTTGTGTTGGGTGTTTGCCAAATTTCTTTTCAATTGGCTTTGGAGTTCCCATAGACCAAACCGAACGCATTTGAAGCCCGGGCTTTTTTAATGCGTCTTCTGGCCAAATGCCGTTTTTCATTAAATCATAATTGAAAATATGTTTTGCTTTCTTGTCTTTTCTCGCCCAAACAAGCGTTTCGTGACTTGCTGTGAAAAAACGGCAACTTAGATTCGGGGAAGCGTTCGGTTTAAACCATGCAATATCATTGAGAACATGAAATCCTGCGACTTGAAGTGCAAAACCGCATTGATAAATTGAATGATAAGTTCCACTAATCCAAAGTGTGCCAGACGGTTTTAATACACGCCTGACGGCTTGTATCCATTCAAGATGAAATTCAAAATCTTTTTTCAATCCGTTACTTTTATCCCATGCACCCTTATTAACACTCACTTGTCGTCCAGCGTGAACAGTAAAACCACCATTTGAGAGCAAGTATGGAGGATCGGCAAAAACCATATCAACTGAATTTTCGGGAAGTTCAGCAAGAACACTCAAGCAATTTGCTTGGTAGAGAGTAAAATTTTTATTTTCATAATATGGTTTTTGCATAGACACCTTATCATTTTAGCAACAGAACCCTTATTTTGCTTGGGTTCAAAGTTGCCAATCTGGCGGAGAGGGTGGGATTCGAACCCACGGCACCCTGTAACAGGCGCAACGCTTTTCGAGAGCGCCCCATTCGACCACTCTGGCACCTCTCCTGACATCAAAAGAATACCTATTTTCCACCAAAAAAGCAACTATTTGACAATAATACCGCGTTGCGTTATTATACCTGCATGAAACGAAAAAAACTACAGCCAATACATCCCGGGGAAATCCTATTAAAAGAATTCCTGCAACCGTTTGCAATCAGCCAATACCGATTAGCAAAGGACATATATGTCCCGCCAAGAAGAATCAACGAAATCATACATGGAACACGGTCAATCACAACAGATACCGCATTCCGACTTGCAAAATATTTTAATACAACCCCGCAATTATGGATTGGACTACAAACACAGTTTGAAATTGAAACCTATAAAGATTCAACAGGTGACGCCATAACGAAAAAAATCAAAACTCTAAATCATGATTGTCTGAATCATGAAGAAAGGATATAATAAACCCATAT
>PCVT01000064.1 GCA_002787075.1 Parcubacteria group bacterium CG11_big_fil_rev_8_21_14_0_20_41_14 | reverse complement strand
CTGCAGTACCGCTATGAGATAACTCATCTGCTTGGGCAGTTCCTGTTCCATCAAAGATGGAATATTCAGTAGAACCCATCAAACTTCCATTTCTATAGAGCTTGAAGTTATTAAGCGATAGAGCAGTAGAGGTTGTTGTGTCTGTCAAAGATACATCAAAGGTCATCTTCTTAAGGCGAACTTGTCCGCCTACTGCGGTAACTTTGAATTTAGCAGCTGCAATCTGGCTTGTTGAACCACCTGAGAGCGTGCTTGTGGTAAGCGCCAAGCGCTCAACCAAAGGATATGCTCTTCGGATTGTGATTGCGTTTCCAGCAACCCCAGTAGTTGGACCGCTAACATCAACTGAAGAACCAACACCGCGAGCTGTTACAGCTTTGGCAGTACCTTCTGATCCCAATGGATCAGTATTCAAAGAGAATGTATGAGTAGAACCAGATGAAATTCCTGAGAAAGAATTTACTGTTCCCTTTAAGGTAATGGTCTTTTCTTGGCCCGCGCTTATAGTGTATGCATTATCAGTTCCAATATTGAAGTCAAGATATCCACCAAGCGTTGGCAAGGCAGTTGCCAAGGAAAGTGAAGACAATGCTGTGCCAATCTGAGTTGTGCCATCAAACAACTTGAAGTTCTTCAAAGTTGAAGTTGGCTTACCATTAGCGCTTGTCGCGCCAAGTGTTTCAGAGGCAATCGTGTCGCTTATAAGGAAGCGAGTAATATCAATATCTTCGGTAAAGGCAGTAATCTTGAATTTATACAATTCAACATCAGTTTGGCCTTCATAAGCAATGTTTGCTTTAGCTTGAGCAGATCCTGCCACATTTTCAACAGTTAATGATCCATTTGCAGCTAAGTAAACTTTTTGCAACCCAGCTGCAGTTCCATCAGTGTCGCTTGCGACTGCTGTTGTGCTATTTCCTGTTGCTGTTACAACTGAAGGATAGATTATGCCTGTAGTATCATTATTAATCGTATTCAACTGAGTTGATGTTGCGCTATTCAATACATCAGCGTACACATTAACCACAATCTGAGCTGATGCCGCAATTTTCATTGCAGGAGAAGGATTGAAGTTATATGTGGTTGCAGCTGTATCAGTCAAAGAACCTTTGGTTTGGCCAATCGCGGTTCCTGCCGCGTAATTACCATTCATATCAGCTGGTCCGCCAGATTCTAATCTTAAATTCTGGAATACATCAGCAAGAGAAGATCCAGTTGTAGATCCATCTGCATCGTCCTTCATGGTGATCTGCGTAATTGTTACGCCTTCACCGCTTCCTGCGGTTAAGGTGAATGATCCAATTAACACATTGGCATCACCTTTAACTCCGGTTGGAGCTGAAGCTGAAGCATCGTTAACTCCAGTGTTTTCCGCGGTAACTAATGTACCAGTTCTCACGGTTAAGGTGTTTCCAGCAATGCTTGATGTGCTAAGTGAAGTAGATGAAGAAAGCGCGCGCGCATTGGCTGAACCAGCCGCAAGTGTTGCGCTGATTGAATCGCCATTGCTTAAGTTCGTTCCTGCCGCGTTCTTTATGTCTGCGCG
>PCVT01000043.1:2542-9380 GCA_002787075.1 Parcubacteria group bacterium CG11_big_fil_rev_8_21_14_0_20_41_14 | reverse complement strand
AAATCATCATTCAGATTTTTGTCATCGCTCACATAATTCCATAAGTGCTGATTACGTTCTTTATAGTATTCCGGATTTGAGAGGATTTTTTTTGTCAGTTCATTTGTTATGTCAAATGGTAGATAACTCTTGATCCCTACATCCCAAGAAAGAAACTCAAACTTTCCTTTTGCGCTATTAAAATACAAGCGCATGTTTCCAAAATTGCTCTGATGACCACTGCCAGCAAGAATTGAAACAATATTCCAGTTGTAGAAACTTTCCATATCTATTATATCCGGCGCAATATCCACAAAGTCAGGACGGCCCATTTGCGAGAGTAAAAAATCCAATTCAGAAAAATTTTCAAAATCAAAAAGTTTATCTTCGGCTTCTTTGCGCCAAAAATTTGAACTGTCAAAAATCGTTGCTTGCGAATCAATGGCTTGAGAATCTTCTGAAGCGTAGATATTCGCATCAGCTGGCTTATTACTCTTTTCCAAAAATTCGCTTGAAAAATCTTCAATCGCGAAATACACGCCATAATAATCATTATTCACGTATAACTGGACAAACTCGGCATCAGGAACAATAAGGCCTAATTTTTTCGCACGATAATTATTCAATGCCTCGGCAAAATATTCTCGGTCAGACGGAATAATCAACTTAAGCGTGCGCAATCCATTGAATGGAGTATCTTTGTCAAATTTTATCTGCCAAGATTTTTTCGCGCGAGTCCAATGATTTGCGTTCTCGCCACGATATCGGACCTTTACGTCATATGCTTTGTCCTCATAATAAAACACGCCTTTAACGGTTTCTTCCATGTCTTCAGTGAATAGAAGCGCGCCACTGATTACTTCGTCTGACAAAGAACTCGGAATTGCCTCATTCAGCTTGCGCAAATCGCTGGTTTTTACTTCTAAGCGATATTGCGAAATGCCAATATCTCTGCGCATTTTGAAAATGAATGCTGTATCTATAATGCTGTTAGTAATTTCCCGTATGCCGCGATAAAATGGCAAAGCTGACTTTACAAAAGGATTATACACAAGAGCATTGCGATTATTGCTTACGTATGTCAATAATAATAATCCATTAAATACGAACATAATGAAAAACAGCCCTGCCCAGAACGCTCTTCGCCAAACTAGCGTTTTAATTGTTTTCAATAAGTTCATAATTAAAATTCTTTTTTATAACTTCCTTTATAACATTAAAATTATCTTCCAATATATCAAACCATTCTTTTAATTTCTCTGGATTTTGTATAATACCGGAACGAGGAACACGTCCGCGTTGCTGCATGCGCTCATTACGGACATCCGCGCGTGCTTCAATAATATAAAGCATATATGGTCTTTTTTTTAACCAGCGGATAAATCCTGCAATATCGCGCTCATTAACCTTGCGTTCATATAAAGACAAAAGAAGTTGAAAAAAACCTGTCTCAATCAAAACATTCCTGTTGCCTGCTTTTTGTTCCCGGGCCGCGATTTCCAAAACAACCGTGCTTAACTTATGCTTTAAAAGACGAATATCTGTATAATTCTCTAATATAAATACGAACATAAGCCGTAAAAAGAAAATCGGATGTCGCAACGCGAATACTATTGCACGCGCCAGCCGCTCTTTTATGCTAAAAATCTTAATTTCTTTTAACTGATTTTGAGTTTTGACCTGGTCTGCCGTATAACTCTTCCCAGCCCCAGGCAAACCAATAAATTCATATATCATACTATTTTTCAAACATTACAATATAACTTTCTATGAATCTGGACATTTGTTCTGAAATCGGATTTCTATATATCTTGTTAAAATATTTTTCAGTGAACTTTAAAGTAAATCGCTCTATGACTGGAAATCTGACAATCACTGGATATATTGCAACACTTTTGAATCCTGAAGCATTTAAAATATTCCGCATATCTTTTATGCCAAGTTTTCCAGTATGCTGCCAGCGTGTTCCGTCTCCATGTTCCGCGCTACCGTAAAAAGGATTTTTTGTCACAATAACTCCTTTACCGCCTTCATTCATTAAAGAATAAATATTTTTGAATAATACCTCTTTATCTTCAACATATTCAATAGCTCGCACACTATAGAAAAAATCGTATTTTTGATTAAATTCATGTTCCAAAATATCACCAACAATATAATTTACATTATCGCGTCCTCGTACTTCCAGAGCAAATTGATTTTTCATTTCTTCTGATATGTCAATCAAATCAAATTTGGCATTCGGATTTCTGCGATATGCGATAGGAGTGAATATACCGCTTCCTGGCCCGAATTCCAAGCAGGATACAAACGAATCATCTCTCATGTGATACATAATAGCCGTGCGGGTCATAAAGTAATCCAAACGCAAGCGTTCTGATAAAAACCAACGTCTGAATTCATAATCATTTTTATATTTATCTTTAATAGAAGTTTCGTATAAATCCTTGATTTTTTGATTCTGTTCGTTTGACATAAAATTATCTTAATTATTTTTCAACAATGAAATCTCCTATTGCCAATGCGTCCAAGCCGGTTGCGAAGAAACAACGCAACGCGTCTTGCGGGGTACAAATAATGGGCTCTCCCTTATCATTGAATGATGTATTAAGCACAATGGCATAGCCATTAATATTTTCTATTTCTTTTATAAGATTATAATATTTTTCATTCTGATCCGCTCGAACGGTCTGAATTCTGCTTGAGCCGTCTACATGTGTGATAGCCGGCAATTTAGATTGATACTCATCGCGCACAAAAAATGTATGCAGCATGAACGGACTTGATTTCAATTTTTCCACTCCTTGAAAATATTTTGATGCATCTTCTTCAGCGACTGACGGCGCGAACGGGCGCCACGCTTCTCGGTGTTTAACTGAATTATTCACGCTATCCGCGATTCCCTCGCGCGTTGGGTCAGCTAGTATGGATCGGTTGCCTAAAGCGCGAGGGCCCATTTCCATTCTGCCTTGAAACCAGGCAACGATTTTCCCTTGCGTAATAAGCTGGGCGGTTTCTTGAGCAATATTTTTCGCGCGACGATACTTAACTTTCGCCCCAGACAAAACATTCTCAATATATTTATTGTCAAACCCAGGGCCAAAATACGCGTTTTCTAATTTCTGCCCAACTGGATCGCCAGCGCGCGCAGATTGTTCTAAAGCCGCGCCAAGCGCAATGCCGCCATCATTGGCAGCTGGCTGAATAAATATACTGTCGCAAAAATCTTGTTTTAATAGCTCTGAATTAGTATTGCAATTCAAAGTAACGCCGCCAGCAAGACAGAAATTTTTTATACCTGAATATTCAAATGCTTCTTTTGCCAAATTTACTACTGACTTTTCCAAAGAATGCTGCAGGCTCGCTGCTAAATTTTTATGCTCCTGGGTTATTGGCCCATTTTCTTTTCTCTGTAGATGGCCGTATTTTTCCAAAAGTTTTCTGCGGTCAATAGTGAAATCATTATGTGTTCGGATATTCAGAATATCGGAAAAATCATACTCTGGTTTACCATAGCTTGCCAATCCCATGGTTTTTCCTTCTCCATTCACTCCAAGATTCAATAATGACGTAACACTCGTGTAAATCAAACCAATTGATTGCCATTTTCCGCCAGAGAAAAAAGAAGCAATTGGAATATCCCATACACGCCTGATTTTTTCGTTCTCACCAACAAAAAATGCGAAACTCTCGGTTTCTCCTGATCCGTCAATAGTGAGAATGTTTGCTTTATCATACCCTGAACAATAGTATGCACTGGCCGCGTGGGTTAAATGATGTGATATATACACTACTTCTGCGTTTGCCTGTTTTTTCATCTGCTGCTTGTAATGCCAGCACGCGAACATATTAAACACATTGCGTGCTAAAGATTCCAAACGCAGATTCGGATGCTTTAAAAACGCGTATGGATTATATGGAACCGCGATATAATCAACATCATTTAATGAAATTCCCCCCTCCTTAAGGCAGTACGCGTGCGACTTGTGCGGATATCCCCGGTGATGCCGCACGCGGTTAAACCGCTCTTCTTCCGCGATTGCCACAATCTTTCCGTTTTTAACCAAGGCAGAAGAACTATCATGCATCCATGAAAGCATTCCAGGAATTTGATTGATGCCTAAAATATTCATACTAGTACGTTATTTCTTCTTTAATATAAAAAAATGATGATACGGATATTCCACAATGTTATAATCTTTTAATATTTCAAATTCCGCATTACGCATTTCTTTCTTGATTCTCGAAACAGAATATCCTTTTTTTCCGATTTCCCAGAAATGCCCTGCGTCTTCAGTTTTGCTCTGTCTGGAAAAAGGGATCTTAATAACAAAGCGCATCCAGTTAAACAGTGGTAATTTAATACTCACAGCAATGATTCTCCTGCAATCAGGCAAAGAAATTACTGCGTAATCCTTGCTCGCGCGATAAATTTCTTTAAGCGCTTTTTTTAAATCTTCAAACGAAAGATGCTCAAGTATTTCAGCAGCTAACACAACGCTATAGCTTTTGTCAGGCACTGGCATCGCAATTACTGACGCGACTACATCTGGCTGCAAGGACGCATCAATATCCAAAGTGGTAACTGCGGTATTGGAATGTTTCAAATATTCAGACACAATGCGATTGCCCACTCCGATTTCAAGCACGTTTTCTGGCTGTAATGATAGCACTTCATGAATCTGATACCAATAACTGCACCATCGTGGCAAGGGCTCATACTTGAAATTATAATACTTGTTTTTCTTATTATCTTGCATACTTATAGAATGTTGGTGAAAAATTAAGCTTGAATTTTGAAAAATTATTATTTGCCTCAATTCGTGGTATGACCAAAAGATTGTCTAGCTTTTGATGAATTCTATTTCCTCCGTTAAATGCCATATGAACACCCTGCTCTTTTAATACTGCAATGAGAGTGTCATTATAACGGTTAAACGGATATGCAACTATATTTTTCTGTGTGTGTATATTGATCGCGCTGAGCGATTCGCATGAATTTTGATATTCTTTTTGCACTTCATTTTTTGAAAGTTCAATTAAATTTCTGTGCGATGCAAAATGATTAGCTATGTACCATTTATTTTCTCCAAGTATTTTGATGTCATCCGCGGATAGAATATCAAAATTTTTATCATTTACATTTCTTGCATAAGAGCTTTTTTTTCCAATATAATCAGTCGCGACAAACACGGTTCCAACAAATCCATATTTCTTCAAAACAGGAAGTGCCTTCTCGCGCACTGTTTTGAATCCATCATCAAATGTAATTAAGAAAACCTTATCATCTTCAAACGCGTTTTCCAAATCCTTCGGCAAAATAGATCTCCAGCCATTATCTGATAAAAATTTCATCTGCTTTTCAAACATTTTCCCTGACACGCACAGTTTTGAATCTTCTTCTCCGATTGAATGATAAAAAATTATTGGCACACCACTCAATTTTTTCCGGAATATAGCGTCCATGACCGCGCAAATGATTTGTGCTAAAAAATATTTCATGTAGATTGCATTATGCGAAGCAATGATTGCGCCCGATTTTTCCAATCATATTTTCTAACATCTTCCATTGCTTGCTTTGAAATTCTTTGCGCGAAATCATTATCATTAAGCACTCTCGTTATTCCTTGTTTTAATGCTTCTGAATTATCAGGCGCGACCAACACTGCATTATTTTCATTAAGCACTTCACGAATTGAAGGAAGATCAGTTGACACAATCGGCGTGCCTGATGCCATGTATTCAAACATTTTTAAAGGACTCATGAATTGCGCATAATGCTCGGTGTTTGGATAATTCATGATTAGTACATCAGATAATTGCATAAACCCCTGAACTATATCACGAGAAGCATGTGTTTGAATCCGATATGACGAATCAGGAACAGTATATTTTTGAAAAATATTTTTAACCTCTTCAAACTCACTATATCGATCAATTATAGTCATCAATAAAAATACATCATTATTCTCTTTTTGTAATTTTGAAAAAACATCAATAAGATTTTCCACGCCTTTGCTTTGCCCAAAAGTTTTATACTTTCCAATATAGCTAATTATCTTTTTTTCAGATGGAACATTAAATATTCCATGAACTTTTTCTACTTTATTGCTTTCAAATGCACTCAAATCAACTCCATTTCTCTGAACCACAATTTTCTTCTCATCAACACCAAATTCTTTTATTAAGCGATCTTTTTTAATTTGATTAGTTGAAATAATTTTTCTAATTCTTTTAAATAAGCCCTTATACAGCCAGAAATGAGCACGCGGATAATCATGCATTTCGTAAAATACGTTCTTCTTAAACCAACTCATTGACCAGGCAAACACTTCATCCCGCGTATAGAGCGCATCTGTTTTTTTGAAAATCGTCTTTACCAGCGCTGACAATGTAAAAGTTCCTACTTGAATATAAAATCCTAATCGCGACTGCCCAACCAAATCCCAGCACCATGCATATTGTATTTTAAAGTTCTCTTTAATGCCATAATGCTCAAACGCGTCTTGCTTTATTGGATTATTTTTTCTTCGATCCGGAACAAACAAATCAACTTTCGCGCCTGCATCCGCAAATGACTCGCACATCTTAACAATCTGCCAGCCATGCGCCTTTTCAGTCGGCATTCTTGCGTTTGAGACATAAAGCAAATTCATATCAAAATTACCACTTATTGATAACATCAACAGCTTTTTGTTTAACTTTCATATAGGCCTTTCCTGCCTTAAATTCCAAATCAGGAGATATCAAACGCAGAATTTCCTTTCCTAAAATGCGATACTGGCCACCTACTTTATTAGCCCGCAAAATCCCGCTTTTTAACAAACGTTTTATAGTACTTTCGCTAATCTTAAGCAAA
>PCVT01000043.1:0-2523 GCA_002787075.1 Parcubacteria group bacterium CG11_big_fil_rev_8_21_14_0_20_41_14 | reverse complement strand
CTTGGGTCGTATAAACCGCATTTTCTTTAATTTCTTCTGACATATGTGGATAACCAAATTTATTGCTTTCATTATATCAAAAGTGTCAAAAAGTGTCAAAAGGTGTCAACAATACAAAAATGTGTATAAAAAACTAATTGATTTTTAGCCCCTAAACTGGTATGGTAATATCATCAATTATTATGGTTAGCACCATAATTTATTTATTTAAACTATGAATTTAAGCATAGTAATACCAGCATACAATGAGGCAGAAAATCTTAATATCCTAGCAAAACGCATAACCAATGCGCTAGAATCTTTCGAAAACTACGAAGTTATTATTGTAGACAACGCCTCAACAGACAACACTCAAAAAGTGCTTAATGAAATCAAACAAAAGCACCCTGAAATCATAAGTATTTATGAAAGCAAAAAAGGATTTGGAAACGCCCTATTGGCTGGCTTTAGAGTGGCTCAAGGAGAGGTAATTGGCTATATTCACGCTGACAACCAAATGGATCCTGCGGATATTATTAGAATATATCAAAACCTAAAAGAAAATAGCTTTTCTGTATGTAAGGCTAGCAGATTAGACAGACATGATGGGCTTATGAGATTAATTATAAGCCGAGTATATAACCTTTTATTTCGCGTCATGTTTGCAGTTAAATTAAATGATATAAATGGCAGTCCTAAGCTATTTACCAGACAATTTTTTAATGATGCTAATTTAACATCAAAAGATTGGTTTATTGATCCAGAAATAATGATTAAAGCGCAAAAGCTTAAACAAAAAATTGGCGAAGTTCCCATACATACAGCAACTCGCAACCATGGATCAAGCCAAGTGCGCGCTACAACTATTTGGGAATTTATTAAAAACATGGTCCGATATTGGCGACAAAAATAATATGAATAATTTTTGGCAATCAAGGAGGGTCTTGATTACAGGAGCCAATGGTTTTTTGGCTGGCTGGCTAACTCAAGATTTAATTAAGCAAGGTGCGAATGTCTATGCCTTAATCTACCAAAAAAATCCTTTTTCTATATTTGAGACAAACCAATTAGACAGATTCTGCAATATTATTTATTCAGATATTACAAGCTTTAATGCAGTTAGAAAGATACTAGAGGATCATCAAATATCCACGGTCTTTCATCTTGGCGCGCAAGCGATTTGCAAAACAGCGCTTCAATCTCCGGCAAATACGCTAAAATCAAATATCTTCGGAACCATTAACATTTTGGAAGCTATTAGACAGATAAATCCTAAAATTGAAATTGTGATTGCTTCATCAGACAAAGCATATGGAACGCACGAAAACCTTCCTTATCGCGAGCACTATCCTTTGCACGGAGAATTTCCATATGAAGTCTCTAAATCCTGCGCTGATCTTGTAAGCCAAATGTACTTTAATACGTACGCAATTCCTGTGTGCATTGTTAGAAGTGGAAATCTCTATGGAGGAGGCGATGCGCACTTCTCAAGAGTATTTCCAAACACTATCCGAAGATTATATCACAATCAAAATCCAATTATTACAAAAAACACCACTAGAGATTATTTATACGTGGAAGACGCGGCCTTAAGCTATAGATTAATCGCGGAAAATATAAACAATGGTCTTGCTGGAGAAGCATTTAATACTGGAGGAGAAAATCCAGTAAAAACAGACCATATTATAAATCTCATATCTACAGCAATGAACAAATACCATATCCAGCCAATATTTGAAGACGCGAGGCACAAAGAAATACCCCACCAGTATCTTGCTACTGATAAAATTAGAAAAATGGTTGGCTGGCAGCCAAAGGTTGGACTAGAAGAGGGTGTGAAAAAAACAGTTAATTGGTATCTAAATTTTTTCCAAAATAATCAAGAAATAGCATTTTACGACTAATAATATGAATCAAAACTTTACAGGAGTTAAAATACTAATAACTGGAGCAAATGGATTTATTGGCTCGCGTTTAACTCATTATCTTGTTTGTGCTGGAGCGCAAGTGAATATTCTTCTTGATAAATCCTCATCAACAGACCGGCTAAAAGACATATTGCAAAACATTACAATACATAGATGCGACAAATGGGATGAACGATCTCTTAAGGATCTTATATCAACAATCAATCCTTCAATAATCTTTCACCTTAGAGCGCAGATTAATCCTAACTCTGTGGACGAAAGTAATGATGTATTCTATAAAACAAATGTTATAGATACTCTAACGCTAGCTCATGCTGTAATTTCTTCTAATATTGACATCAAAAAATTTATACACGCTGGCACTATTGCTGAATATGGCGCGACTTCTGCTCCTTTTCGTGAAGATAAAATTGCTGAGCCAATTTCAGCTTATGGCGAAACCAAGCTTAAGGCAACAAAAGAACTTCTAAAGATATGGCAGAAAAATAAATTTCCTGCAACCATACTGCGATTTTCCGTTGTCTATGGGCCTGGGCAACACACACATGAATATCTTATCCCTAATATTATTCAAAACTGCATATCAAAAAAAGATTTTCATATTAATAATCCAGGA
>PCVT01000126.1 GCA_002787075.1 Parcubacteria group bacterium CG11_big_fil_rev_8_21_14_0_20_41_14 | reverse complement strand
GATTATTTGATTAGTCTTACCTTCAAGCGAGGAGACGTATCTTGACACCATCAAGGCAGCCGGCTTTACAATTGAAGCTTTTTCCAATGAATAGTTTGTTTCAATGTCTCCAGTGTGCAGAGTCTGACTATTATTATTCCACTTAGAATTTACTTGGCCAAAGGAACTATATTTTTCAATAATTGCAATTGATTTTGCGGTTGAATATTTACTCAACGCGTAAAAAAGCGCAGTGCCGCTCACGCCACCACCAATTACAATTACATCATAAGTTTTGTCTTTATTTTTTAGCATAGTTTTTATAGGTAACTATTTTTTTAGTCAGATACATCGAAAGAGGTAATAAGAAGGTCATTTGGAGAATTGGAGTAAGTCCAACTTTTAGATACGGAATAATCGGCATCGCATCTGCATAAGCCCATCGTCCAAACAGCAAGGCACGCCATTCAATTCCAACGGCTATAAAAAATCCAATGACAGCAAGAATGACAAAATCTTTTTTGTTTAGGGCAGAAATCCAATTAATATCATTTTTTAATAAAGCAACAATAAAATACACTGACAAAGTGATGAGAACATCACCCACAGTACCGACTAAACACATTGGAAAATGTGCCGCAAATGAAGCATATCCTTGGAACAAGGGTGCTTGTGCATTCTCCCAAACGATATGCAGAACAAACGCAATGAGAAATAAAAAGATAATTTGTTTTTCTGTTTTCATTATAGATATTCTAATAAACGATCGTAGTTTATAAAATCAAACAACTCGTACCCGTATTGAATAGTGAGTCCAAAGTTATCGGTCGCGAGAAGCAATCCGAGAATAATTAGGAATATACCGCCGATAATAGAAACTGCTTTGAGATACTTGGAAATTCTATCAATGTAGGCAGTGGCTTTGGAGAAAGCGAGCGCGATAAGAAGAAACGGAGTGGCAAGGCCAATAGAAAAGACGGTGAGCATCACTCCTCCAGTCAAGGCTGTGCCGCTCGTGCCTGCTAAGAGGAGAATAGAGCCGAGGATAGGACCGACACACGGTGTCCAGCCGAGCGCAAATGTGCCTCCGATGAAGAGCGAGCTTGACGGCTTGCCGAGCGTGAGCCATTTTGGAATCGGGATTAGTTTATCCGTCTGGAAAAATTGGAGCTTGAAAAAGCCGAGCATAAAAAGTCCAAAAAGAATCACAAGCACTCCACCGATACGCGCCAGCCAGATACGATATGGCGCAAGTGCGGTGCCAGCAAACCCAGCGAGAACACCAAACGCTATAAAAATGAGTGAGAACCCGACGATAAACGCAAGGCCATTTAAGAAAATTTTACGGCGAGCGGCTTTTGCGGTCTCGGGATTCTTGAGTGCTTCTTGATCAACACCGCTAATAAACCCGAGATACGCCGGTACTAGTGGTAAGGTGCACGGTGCAAGGAATGTG
>PCVT01000069.1 GCA_002787075.1 Parcubacteria group bacterium CG11_big_fil_rev_8_21_14_0_20_41_14 | reverse complement strand
TTTAAAACATATAGAAAATTATCATGCCTCCCGAATTTAACATTAATGCCAGGGTCAATAATTTTATAATTCTTTTGAAATTCGTCAAACGGCAAAAGTGTTCCGGATTTGTCGTGAGCTGAACGGTAAAACGATTGAAATGCCTCAATTGCGTTTCCTTTGTTCTCTAAAATCCAATTCTCAACCCCAATGCCACCAATACCGCCATGCTCAAGTTTTTTATACGCTTCGCCCTGCTTTAAAACAGTTTTTGCCAAAACAATGTTCGCCAAAACAGAAGTATATGCGTCCTCGCCTTGTGTTTGCTTAATGTGTTCCAGCTTTTCTCCGGCAGCGCCATGAGAACCAAAAACATCAGGAGATGATTTGTTAACAAATGTAATATCAACATCAATCGGCTCATTTGCTATTCCGGAAACTTTAAACGCGCGCAGTTGATACGATTTACCGCCTTCATCTGAATGAGAGCCATTCTCCTCCGGATTAAAATGTGCGATAATCTCCGCAACAACCTGGCCAACCTTTTCAAAGTCTTTATCATCAACCCTAACAGCGAAATCAAAGTCAAAATTATCAGACAAATTAGTGTGCCTGCCGGTTGAACCAGTATCGTACATCTGCGCCCCTAAAATACCGCTGTCAAACTTGTCTTTCAGCTCAATGGCGCTGTTTGACAATGCTTGTTTAATTATCTCCTGAACTTTGTTTGATGCCTGTTCAACCGCTTGCCTGCCATCTTCTATTTTTTTCGCAATATCAGATATTTCATGATAATTCGCGTCGTTCTC
The DNA here is from genome assembly GCA_002787075.1 of Parcubacteria group bacterium CG11_big_fil_rev_8_21_14_0_20_41_14. Lineage (GTDB taxonomy): Bacteria > Patescibacteriota > Patescibacteriia > UBA2169 > UBA2169 > CG1-02-41-12. Next base: position 6,279 of record PCVT01000069.1, on the reverse strand, counting down.
GTCAGAAACCATAACCGCAAGCTGGGCTCCTTCAAAACGATCCAAACCCGCATATATGGACCGATATGCCTCAAAATCCTGCAAAGAAAAAATTATTTCCCCGGCTTCATTGGTTATTGGAATATAGTATCCGTTTTGAGCAATTTCAATATATAAATCCTCAATCTGGCGGTCATTTTCCGCAAAAAATCCCTTAACAACCATAAAATCAATCTCTGTGGCTGGAAATCCGGTCCGTATGCCATAATGCTTGGAGCCACCAGTCTGAAAAAGTTCGTATTTTTCAGAATCATATTTTGTTTTTTCTTCTTTGTTGGTTCTTTGAAATTGGCCACGGTCTTTAATGACGAATAACAAATCACCGTGCGTCTTTGCTATGCTCTCTTCCACAGCGCCTTTGAAGCCATCCTCTTGGATATCTTTCTGCTCCACTAAGCTCAGGTCAGTATCAAAAGGAGTTTGGTCTGACACCGCGCTCGCGCCAAGATACTCTTTAGCAACTGAACCGTTTTGAAGAATATCCTCAATATAATGAGGATTCACTCCTTTTAGCAAATCGCCTGGCTCAATCTCAAGCTTATTATCTTGAGCGTTGTGCGCCATTGCTCGCGAGCGTGCATTAGCTTGTTCTTTTGATTGAGCCATGGCCTCTAGCACTTGCTCCGCGGAACGCATCCCTATTGGTTTTAAGAATAGTTCCGAAATCCGCGCGGCAATGGGCTGATCCTGCGCGCAACCCAGCTCTTCACGCAAAACAGCATAGCGCTCCTCCAGTGGTTTAGATGAATCAATGGTCCGATCAGAGCGCTTGCCTAAAAGCGAATTTGCGAACAAGGTTTCCATTTTCGCCAAAAAAGCACCCAGCTCTTTTTTTTCTAGCTCTTCCAAAGAATCAATTCCATTCTGGTCAGCTCTGTCCAGAATATGCTGCCCGCTGTGCAATACTTCCAAATAATTTTTTAACGACTGGTTGCCGGTTTGTATGTGCGTTTTTAGCAAATCCCGATACACGGTATAATACCGAGCTTTTGCTCTTGATTGAGTCAACACCGGGCTCAAATTAAGGGATATAAGAGCTTGCTCCATTTTTTCGGGCGGATACATAACTTGGAAAACTTTGTACACTTTTCCGGCTATTGGCAAATTGTTTTTTATAAAAATATCTTCAATTTCCTTAAACGCTTTTTCAGGATCTTCTGCATCCGCAAGCTCAGCAAGTAACTGATTCTTAAGATGCTGGATTTCCTGTGAAGGGGACTGATCCACTTTCTGCATTAACATAATATAATGTTCCCGCTTTTCCCTGGGTAAGGAAACTATTTTCTCAAGGGATTGAAGCACAAATTGCTGCAATGATTTATTATTGAGATGCCCTTCTTCTGCCAGCGATAAAGCATCCTGGTATTTATCCGGGTGTTCGCGAAAAAAATCAATCATGTATTCATTAATATAAAAATCCTTAAAAGCACTGATACTGTCTTGCGGATTTTGCATACGCGTATCCATATCTTGTAAAATCTTAGCTGTTTCAGGGTCTCTAAAATAGTAAACATATTGATGCAAGACATCGCTTGCCTTGCCCGCGTATTTTGCCACAAATAAAACAGCGTTTTTGAAAACGTCCGGATTTGAGGCATACGAATTGCTTATAAGTGAAAACAACTCAGCGTCCATGCTTTGAATTTTTTCTTCTGGAAACTCCAATAATTTCTCACCGGCTTTTAAGAGGAGATTATTAAAATCACGGCTGCCTTTGTAGCAATATTTTGCTATGGAAACAATGAATCTACCATCTCCTTGTTCAAAATCGCTTAAGGCAATGCTTTGAATTGATGCTTTTTCTTCATCCGGAAGCGCGTCTGAAAAAATTCGCGCTAACGCGTCTTTTGTTTTTTCATCCAGCAGTTCCGGCTTTGCTGTGATATACCCGACAGCCAGCGTTTGCGTTTCCTTATCTTTCAGGAATTCAAGAGCAATAGCGCCTATTTTTTCATTAAGTTCATTGGCGATTGGATTTCTGATATATATATATTTAAATAAATCATCCGCATACCCCAATTTCTTTAAAAAATATTCCTCATCTTTCTCGCTTAAAAAATATTGATGCTTATTCGGCGCTAAATTGGAATGGTCATCATGCCCTCTTATATCATATTCAGACAAATACTCCCGAACCCTTGCTTTAATGATTTTTTTATACAATGGATTGTCTTCTTTGATGCCCTGGCGCAATGATTCAAGTTCTTCATTTGAAATATCTGGAACATATTCTCTGAATGTGCCCTCTTTCAATCGCCATACCATTCCGGACCACACATTCCGCTTGCTTGAGTCATCCGAAGCTTTCATTTCAAAAGGAGAATCAACTTTATCCCGCACGATTAAATCAATAAATTCCGGATCATTTTGTATTTCCTGTTTGAATGCTTCTATATCAGGATTCTGAATATCGTCCTTGTAATATGTATCTTGATTTTCTTGAATAATTCGCATGGCATCTTCCAAATCCGGACCAAAGCCAGGTTCTCCTTGCTTTGTTTTTTGCGCAATCTCTTCATGGCTGATTGACTGGATATATTCAGCAAATTCCGTTCGCAAAGGACTATTGGTATACAATTTTGACTTATTTTGCAATAGGCCAACCAAAAGATACGGCGCCGCGATTGCGTTTTTCAAACGAATCAGCTTCCAACTTAATCTTTCAGAATTTTCACTGTCCATTGATTTGGCAATTGCCTTGCTTATGCGCGCTTCCGCATCTTCCATATGTGCGCCTGTTTCTTGCTCAAAAAACTGACGGGCTTGCTTGTTTTCCTTAAAAGCAATCCATTCTTTTTCATTAATAGAAGGCAAACCTAGCTCTTGCTCATCAGACAGGGTGAACCATTCCTGAACATCTTTAAGCGCATGCCTGACATCACTTTTAGATTCATAGCTCATGTTCATACCCGGCGTTTCATCAATAACAGAACAAAGCGCATCAAATGCCTTTCTCTTGTTGTCATGAATTTTATATGATACAGCGCTGGCATCTGTTTTTGATGCCAGTTCTTTAATTGAATCATAAAATGCTTCAGGATCTTTTATCTGTCCGGATAAAGAATCTTTAATATCCTGCGGAAAGAATTTAGCTCTTGTTTCTTGTTCGCTCTGCTGGTCTTGCCTTATGTAAAAATCCAGTATCTTCTCTATGATTGCTTCAGCGACATCCCCATTGAAATTTATGGCTGACTGGCCAATAATATACAACGATGCAGGCATTTCGTCTTGATTTTTAAGAATATCGCGCAAATCGGACAATGCAGATAATTGTTTTGATAAATCATCAATTTTTCTTTTATCCGAAAATACGGGAATCAGTTTGCGCACCGAAGAAAAACGTTTTTCTTGTATGGCTTGTATTTCTTTCGCATGCGCGCTGATTTTTTCTTCAATTATTTTTATAGCCGCATCAGAGCGAAACACGTCATCCGGATCAACCGCAATCCCCAGATCTTCATATGCGCTCTCATCAACAACACAGCATTGCTTTTTAATCTGTAATGATTTTATTTTAGCAACCATATCCTGGGCTTTATGGGTCGCTTCCGCTGCCTGATCAACAAAAAACCCCAAATGATACAAGTCGTGATCTGTGGTTAAATTAATTGCCTGAATTTTTTTTAAAATACTCTCCTGGGCATGGCTGAACAATTCTTTTGCCTGATTTATCAGATCATACTGTTGATTGTCTAATTCCTGAATTGAATTCTTAACCTGTTCTATTGGTTGCTGATCTTGCTCTCTCTTATCCTGACTTTCCACAAAAGCGTTGACCTCTTTCTCATCAAAAGACAATCCACGCATCTTTTCAATGGCACCAATAAACAATTCTGTTTCGTAATTATTTTGCTCAACAAAACGCTGTTTCTCTGTTTTTTGTTCTATCTCTGGATGCTCATTGCCAGATTGAGGTTCTGGCTCTTGTTCCATGTGTTCAGGTAATCTAATTTCTTCCTCGGCATCAAGAATGTGCTTATTTTCTTCTATGTCCATATGCCTATATCATACACCATATACGGATACACCAGCAAGTTAATGGTGGAAAATGGGGACATGACCCATTTTTTATTCCTTACTTCTTCTTCATGCACGCCTTCACGAACGCGAGGTACAAAGGATGCGGGTCCAGAGGCCTTGATTTGAATTCAGGATGGAATTGCACGCCAATGAAGAAGGGATGATCTTCTAGCTCAATTATTTCCACAATATGATTATCAGGCGAAGTGCCCGCGATTTTCAATCCTGCTTTTTCCAAACGAGACCTATATGCATTATTAAATTCATAGCGATGACGATGACGCTCGGAAATTTCGGATTTGCCATAGGCCTTTTGCGCGTGCGTTCCGCGCCGCAGTTTGCACGGCCACGCCCCTAATCGCATTGTTCCGCCATAATCCTGCTTTAATAATTTCTTTTCCTGGTCTGGCATAATGTGAATTACCTGATTCTGGGCGTTCGGGTCCAATTCCGTTGAAGTGGCGTTCTTGATTTTCGCGACGCTTCTAGCAAATTCTATGGTAGCGAGTTGCATTCCATAACACAAACCCAGATATGGAATATTATTCTCGCGCACATACTTAATTGCTTTTATTATTCCCTCAATTCCGCGCGTACCAAATCCGCCTGGCACAATTACGCCATCATACTGTCCTAATTCTTTAACGCGCTTTGGGTCTTTTTCATAGTCCTCTGAATCCACCCATTCCATTTCCGGCTGAAGGCCTTGCTGCCATGAGGCGTGCTTTACTGCCTCTATTACGGAAATATATGAATCAGACAAAGTAAAGTCCCCAGTACCGAAATATTTGCCCACCACAGCAATACGAATTTTCTTTTTCAATCGCTTGCTTTTTTGGACTAAGTTTTTCCATTTTTTCAAATCAGTTTTGCGTGCTTTCAAATCAAACTTATCCAGAATCTGCTCATCTAGCTTTTCTTTTTTGAACATGAGAGGCACTTCATAAACACTATCAACATCAGGGCATGAAATAGCTGATTTTGGATTTATACCGCAGAAAACTGCCAGCTTCTCTCTTCTCTTTTTATCAATAGCGCGCTCTGACCTGCATATAATAAAATCCGGCTGAAGCCCGGCTGAATTCAAAGTGCGGACAGCGTGCTGGGTGGGCTTTGTCTTCATTTCCCCAACCATTGCTGGAATAGGAAGATATGAAACCAAAACAAATAAAACATCTTGCGGATATTTTAGCTTAAGCATTCTACCGGCCTCAAGAAACAAAACATTCTGGTATTCGCCAATTGTTCCGCCAATTTCTATTATTACAATATCGGATTTTGTCTTTTTGCCGGCTGTTTTGATGCGATCAATCACTTCCATTGGAATATGAGGCACTACCTCAACGCATTTTCCATCATATTCTAAATTGCGCTCGCGCTGTATAACTTCGCGATACACTCTGCCTGTGGTCATGTAATTAGTTGACAAAATATTCTTTTCAATAAATCTCTCGTAATTTCCAATATCTTGATCTGTCTCATCCCCATCTTCTGTGACAAAAACTTCCCCATGCTCAGTAGGGTTCATAGTGCCGGCATCAACATTGATATATGGATCAATCTTCATAATAGTAGCCTCATATCCGCGCGCCTGCAAAATCTTGCCAATGGATGCCGAAGCCACGCCCTTTCCAACGCTACTCATCACCCCTCCAATTACGAAAATGTATTTAGTATTTGTCATGTTTTCTGTATATCAACAATAAATTTTATTTTTTCTCCTTTGCCTATATTAAAATAAACTTCATGCTCTCCTATGTTTTTGATGCGATGCGCAAGATCAATGCTCTTCTCGTCAATCTCAATCTTCTTGCGCTTCGCGATCGCAATCGTGATTTCCTTTGCCCCGACCCCTCCAAACAAATGCCCTTCCTCATTAGCTGCTGAGCGCACAAGTATTCTCGCATTCTCAAGCACGTTTCGCAATTTTGTTCTTTTTTTATCCACAACTTCTTTCTTGCGATGCGCTCTCGCGCGAGTATTCTCTACCTCCTTTATTGCTTGCTCAGTTGCCTCTTTTGCCAAACCATTAGCAATCAAAAAATTCCTACCATACCCAGGCGCTACTGAAACAACATCCCCAATCCCACCTAATTTTAGAACTTGCTTTGTTAGTATTACTTTCATAATGCTATAAAACCTATAGATTCTGCGGTAGAATAGAAACAGGTCGAACCATTAATTAATCTAACTATCGCACAATCTATGAACTTTAATAAT
>PCVT01000024.1 GCA_002787075.1 Parcubacteria group bacterium CG11_big_fil_rev_8_21_14_0_20_41_14 | reverse complement strand
TTGGTTCGAATGGCTATGTTCGAGTATGTTATACAATTAGACAAATTTGCACAGGATTTTCGTGATTGGTGATGTGTACCCCATGAACTGTACCCCATTTGGTAGACACAGTAGAACCCCCTAACCCCCGACTTGGGTCAAAAGATAATTCCTGTATTCCACAGGTGTCATCTTGTTGCGGGTCCACTGCTTTCTTTCGTGATTGTAGTATTGCATATACTCTTCAATTCTCAAACGAAGCTCTTTTAATGAGCGGCAAGACAGGTAATCAAGTTCGTCTTTCATGTGTCCAAAAAAAGACTCAATCGGAGCATTGTCGATACAGCAACCCTTGCCAGACATCGACTGGGTCATCTTCATTTCTTTTACAATCGTAATGAATAAGGGGTTGCTGTAGTGGAATCCCTGGTCGGAATGCACCAAGGCGCGTTCATGGAGATCAGGCGGCATGTTTTGCATCGTGTCTGTCACCAACAGCATGTCCATATGAAGAGAAACATTCCATGCCACCACTTCGCCACTGGCAATGTCTTTCATGACGGAAAGATACGCAAACCCCTGAAGAAATGGTAGGTATGTAATATCCGTACAGAAAACCATGAACGGCTGGTTTTGCTTGAACGCACGCTTCAATGTATTAGGAAAGATCCGGTGCTCCATGGTTTTCTTTCGAATGGCTCGATAGGGGTTCTTTCTTCGTACGTTGGCTATCAACCCATACTTTCTCATAATGCGCTGTATTTTCTTGTGATTCATGTCAGGGAGTCTCATTTTGATGTTTCTCCAACCAAATTTACCTCTACCTTTGTCAAAAACTGCCTTAATTCTCAGGAAATCAGGATAGTCCTTGTCTGCCTTGTTTACTTGCGAGAGCCATTTGTAGTATCCGCTTCTCGACACTCTGGCAAGAGTGCAAAGAATACGTACATCAGCTTTCAACTCTCTGATGACTTGGTATTTTTGCTGAGGCCTGAGTTTGACTCCGCTCTTTTGGCCCGGAGACGTGCTAAAAAAGCGTTCTCGGCTTCAAGGTACTGCACTTGTAGCTCTAATCGCCGAACTCGGTCGTTTTCCGGTGATGTGGCTCTTTTGTAGCCACCATCTGCCTGAACTCCCGATGACTTGGTCAGACTCTCCAATCCTCCTGTACTCACGAGCTTTCTCCAATCTTTGATGGTGTACCTGCAATAGTCTTTCTTCCAGATGTCGATATCAAAACCAGCCTGCTCCCAGATATCATCTGGCTTGATGCCTTGTGTATACAACTCCAGTGCCCGTTTTTTAAATTCATAGGTGTAGCTAATCGTTCGTTCAGTAATGTGCCACACGCATGGATTCTGTCGCAACTGTGCGATTTGCTTGTTTGAATATGTAGTTCGCATACCTTTCTTTTGTAAGGGGATAAAAAGTACAAAAGAAAGAGTGGATGGTGGCATGTTTTTGTGTCCACTTTTTGGGGTACAGA
>PCVT01000094.1 GCA_002787075.1 Parcubacteria group bacterium CG11_big_fil_rev_8_21_14_0_20_41_14 | reverse complement strand
GTTTGGATTGTTTGTGATAAGGATAACGCTCTTACCAAGATCTTTGGCGCATTTTGCTATAATTGGTGCGTGCTTCCCTCCGGACGCTGAAATAAGAATGACGCCGTCAATATAGCGTATTAATGTTTTTATAATTCATAGTTTTACCCATTATATCTTATGCCCGCCGAAAACAGCGCGAAGCGTAGAAAGAATTTTTCCGGTAAATGTCGGATTCTTTTTTGATTGGACACGGAAAAGATATGAGTCTTTGATAACTGGAGCAGAAATACCAAACTCTTTTGCGGTCTTAACCGTCCATTCTCCTTCGCCAGTATGAGCTACTACACCGGATGCTTTTTTTAGGTCATCGCCATACTCTTTAAATCCCTCCTCTAACCATTGAGTCAAGCGTGAGGTAATAATGCTATTTTGATTGTACGTATGAGCAACATCTCGCAAGCAAAACTTAAATGGCGCTTTCTGCAGTATTGTAAACCCTTCCGCGAGCGCCTGCATCATCCCGTACTCAATACCGTTATGCACCATTTTTGCGAAGTGTCCCGCCCCAGCTACTCCCATGTACCCAGAAGCCGTATCAGACATCGCATCAAAAATTGGCTTGCTTTTTTCGTATATTTCTCTGTCGCCCCCAACCATAATGGCAAATTTTCCAAGAGCAATAGAAACCGGTCCACCAGAAACACCAACATCAAGAAAATGGATTCCTTTTTCTTTCAATTGCTTTCCTCGACGAACAGAGTCCTTGTAAAAAGAGTTGCCACTATCAATTATCGTGTCGCCTCTTTTGAGTAATTGCGCGAGACCATTTTTGCCAAAGAGTATCTCGTCCACCGGTTTCCCCGCCAGCTTGCCCGCCGAAGTCTTGACGGAGGCGGGGACCATAAGCCATACGGTTCGTGGAGTAGAAAGTTTATTTACAAATTCTGAAAGAGAGTAGGCGCCAACAATACCTTCTTTCTCAAGCTCTTTTGTGGCATCAGGCGACCTGTTAAATCCAACAACTTTCCATTTTTTCATATTTAGGCGTCTTGCAAGATTGGCGCCCATTTTCCCTAAACCGATAATGCCAATCTCTCCACCTTTGTTGCTTGTTTCTGTATCTTTACTGCTTGACAATTCGCGCGAGAAAGACGGGCGGGGGATACTGCCATGTTTATATTCAGTTAAGGGCACTAAATTTTGTCTCCATGCTTCCATAACTGGGTCGATAAATTTCCAAGATACGAGTACCTCATCAGAAGAGATAAATAATGTTTGGTCACCTTCTATGGCAGCGTTAATAATTTTTGCATACTCTTCTACATACTGAATTTTTGTTTCTTTTTCATACAAAAAGAAAGAGAAAACGCGTTCTTCTATGATTTTTCCAACCCCGGGCTTTTTCGTCCAAAAATGGATAACGACTTCATCATTTGGTTCAAGACGAAAAACAATTCTGTTTGGAGCGTGTGGTCCTTGCTCACACAGAAGACACACCTTGGGGTGTTTCAGTGTCAACACTATTTCTTTACGTGATTCTTCCATACGCTTTCCAGCCTCCATGTATATGGGAATCCCGCTCCAACGAGGATGCAGAAGCTCTGTTTTCAGAGC
>PCVT01000134.1 GCA_002787075.1 Parcubacteria group bacterium CG11_big_fil_rev_8_21_14_0_20_41_14 | reverse complement strand
GCAGGTGAATATTCCCGGGTATCTCACGATTTATTCCACTGGTGAATTCAGCCGCACGAATCAAGTTGTGCGCGCGCAAATGTCGCACCGAGCTCCGCTTTCCGGCAATTTCGGATATGTCTTGTTTTCTGAAGAGAGTTTGATAAAATAGAATATTGTCATTGCGAACATCATTGTCATCCCGAGGCTTAATAATGTTCTATTTATATCAAACAAACATGGTAAACGTATTATGCTATAAGATTGCCATACATCGCAAGCCGAGAGGATCCCCTTAATCGATGAAATATGCGTTGATTTTTGGGATCCTCTCACCCTGTGAAGTTATTCTGTCTATTTAAGTCATTCATTTACCACTATTATACTCCTATTTAGGCATAGTAAGGGTTCGGGATGACAGTTATTTTATGCCCAAGCAACAAGCAAAACAACGCATCAAAAAACTCCGTGATGAGATCAATCATCATAGGTATCTTTATCATGTGCTGGATAAACAGGAAATTTCAGATGCAGCTCTGGATTCACTTAAGCATGAGCTCGCGCGATTAGAAAACGAGTTTCCAGATTTGATTACCAAAGATTCTCCAACCCAGAGAGTGAGCGGAAAAGCTTTGCAAGGCTTCAAAAAAGTAGAACACAATCCGCGCATGCTATCTTTGAATGATGCTTTTTCTTTTGAGGAAATTCTCGCCTGGATTGAGCGAATAGAGCGTTATTTGCGCGAAGATATCGCTCTAGAGTTTTTCGCTGAAATTAAGGCAGATGGATTAGCTGTGAGTTTAGTATATGAAAATGGCGTATTTGTACGAGGCGCGACTCGCGGAGATGGATCAACAGGCGAAGATGTCACGGAAAATTTAAAAACAATTGAGTCAATCCCTTTGAAATTAGAAGAGCATTCTGTCCTCTCATTTGAAGGCGGAGCAGTTGATCGTGTAAATAAAGCAGTGCGTGATGCGCAGACAGGCAGAGTTGAAGTGCGCGGTGAAGTATATATGAAGAAAAAAGATTTTGAAGAGATGAATAAAGAGCAAAAGAAAGCGCAAGAAAAAATATTTTCTAATCCTCGCAATGCCGCGGCAGGAACAATACGCCAGCTTGATTCAAAAGTAGCGGCAAGCCGTCCGTTATCTTATCTTTGCTGGGATGTTATTACTGATCTTGGGCAAAAAACTCACGCAGAGTCCCACGCAATCGCGAAGTCATTGGGATTTCCAGTCGCCCAGGTAAATGAATATTGTGATTCAACGCAAAAATTAGAATCTTTTTATGGGCGCATTGACAAAAAAAGAGACAAGCTAAATTTTAATATTGATGGAATTGTTCTGATTCTGAATAGCATCAAAATATACAAAAAGCTTGGGTTTGTTGGAAAAGCGCCAAGAGGCGCGATCGCGTGGAAATTTCCCGCAGAGCAGGCAACTACAATCGTGAAAGACATTATAATTCAAGTCGGCAGAACTGGCGCGCTTACGCCTGTTGCTATTTTTGAGCCAACGCAAGTCGCTGGAAGCATAGTTTCGCGCGCTACTTTGCACAATGAAGATGAAATCAAGCGCCTTGATGTTCGCGTGGGGGACACAGTCATCATCCAAAAAGCAGGGGATATCATTCCGGACGTGGTGGAGGTTTTAGAGCGTTTGCGCCTCAAGTCCGCGAAGAAGTTTGAAATGCCAAAAAAATGCCCTGTGTGCGGGTCTGATACGCGCCGCAAGCAAGGCGAGGCAGCGCATTATTGCACTAATAAAGATTGTCCAGCGCGCCATCGTGAATCTTTGTATCATTTTGTGTCCAAAAAAGCATTTAACATTGACGGATTAGGCCCAAAGATTTTGGATCAGCTTTTGGATGTTGACCTTATAAAAGACGCGTCAGATATTTTTTCGCTTAAAAAAGAAGATATACAGGAACTAGAGCGCTTTGACGTCAAATCCGCGGAAAACTTGATTCGCGCGATTGACGCGTCTCGCGAAATTTCACTTGGCAGATTCATTTACGCGCTCGGCATCCGGCATGTTGGAGAGGAAACAGCGCAATCGCTTGCTCTGCGATTTGGTTCGCTTGATGCTATCCAAAATACATCTTTAGAAGATCTGCGCCATGTTTCAGATATTGGGGATGTAGTTGCTGAATCTATAGTAGAGTACTTTTCGGACGACAATCATCAAGATTTTGTGAAGCGCATAATTCGCAATCACGTGAATATCCGCACAGAGAAATTAATATCCCGCAAACTAGAAGGCAAGACATTCGTGCTAACTGGAACGCTTGATAATCTCACTCGCGATGAAGCAAAACAAAAAATTCGCCTCTTGGGCGGGGATGTGTCCTCGTCCGTAAGCAAGCAAACCAATTACCTGGTTGCAGGAGAAAGCGCTGGGTCAAAGCTGGAAAAAGCGGAGAAGTTGAATGTCAAAATTATTGATGAAAAGGAGTTTTTAGGGCTTCTTGACAAGTAGTAACTTATAAGTTACACTAAATATGAAGAAAGAAATTATTTATGATAAAAATGCAATAAAGGAATTTAATCAGTTTGATATGATTGTTCAAAAAGATTTTGTTTCATATATTAAAACGCTTGAACAAGAGGGTGAACTAAAATTTCCAGAAGCAAGAAAAATAACAAAAGATATATTTGAGATTCGCGTGCATCAAGATGGATCATATAGTGGATTTTATGCGTATATTAAGCATCCTGATATAGTTATTTTGCATTTTTTTCAAAAAAAGAGCCAAAAAACTCCCATAAAAAATATTAAGACAGCCATACATCGTTTAAGGTATTATAGATAGTATTATGAACCAAAAAAGATCAGCTAAAATTCAAAAAGCAATTGATGAAGGCCGGCTCATTCCGCATGAGGAGGTGATGAAGCGTTTTTCTAAGAAAGACAGAGAAGAAATTGATCAAAAAGTCCGTTATCTTAGGGCATCTATGGAATTGCGCCGATTGCGGCAAGAGGTGAACTATTCCCAGGAAGCGCTTGCGAAAAAGATGAACGTCAAGCGTTCGTTTATCGCGCGCATTGAGAGCGGAATGCAGAATGTGACGCTTGAAACTTTGTATCGCATCGCGGATGCCATGGGCAAGGAATTTCATTTTGCGTTTAAATAAGCGCAGTTTTAGTATGTATGTCAAACCCCTTTATTTATTAAAGGTTTTTTGTTATACTCAAAGCATAATATGATAGGAAAAATATCAAAAAAAGAAGTGGAAAAAATAGCCAAATTAGCGCGTCTTGAGTTGTCTGATAAAGAAGTGGATACCTATGCTCAACAATTATCCGCGATTTTAGGATATGTTGATCAACTCCAGGAAGTGGACACAAAAAATGTTGAAATCACTTCACAAGTCACAGGTTTATCAAACATCATGCGCGAAGATGTTGTTGAATCATTTGATAATTCCGAAGAATTAGTCAAAATGGCTCCGGAGAATCAGGATAATTTGATTAAAGTAAAAGCAGTATTTGAATAACATGGATATCCAAAAACTAACAATCAAATCCGCTAAACGCGCGTTAGAATCAAAAGAATTTTCTTGCGTTGATTTAGTATCTGCGGTGTTTGAACGCATTCGCGAGCATGATGGCAATGTAAAGGCGTTTTTAACGCTTTGCGAGTCAGAAGCAATGCGCGAAGCAGAACAAGTTGACGCGAAGATTTCTCGCAACGAATCTTTGCGCGTTTTGGAAGGCATTCCAATCGCGGTCAAAGATGTTATCGCTACCAAAGGCGTGCGCACCACAGCGGCATCAAAAATTTTAGAGCAATATATTCCGCCATATGACGCTACCATTGTCCGCAAATTAAAAGACGCTGGAGCCATTATAATTGGCAAAACCAATTGCGATGAATTCGCGCATGGCGCTTCAACAGAAAATAGCGCGTTCGGTCCATCGCACAACCCGTGGGATTTGTCTCGCTCTCCTGGGGGTTCGTCCGGCGGTTCCGCGGCTGCCTTGTCCGCTGGATTCTGTATCGCGGCTTTAGGAACAGACACAGGCGGATCCACGCGTCAGCCAGGAGGTTGGTGCAATCTTTATGGATTGCGGCCAACCTATGGCAGAATTTCGCGCTATGGCCTTATTTCAATGACTTCTTCAACTGATACGCCAGGTATTTTTGCAAAGACAGCTGAGGACACAGCGCTCTTATTGTCCGTTCTTGCTGGACAAGACAAGATGGATGCGACAACTTTGCCAGCTAAAATGGATGATTACGCGTCTCATCTTGAACGCTCGCTAAAAGGCATAAAAATCGGCTTGCCAAAAGAATTTTTCGAGCACACGGAAGATCCAGAATCAGCTGAAGTTATATCTCAAGCCATAGCTAAATTGGAAGAATTAGGCGCGCAAATAAAACATGTGTCTTTGCCTCATACCAAATATGGCGTGAGCGTATATTATATTATTACGCCTTCTGAAGTAAGCTCTAATTTGGGCAGGTTTGACGGAATTAGATATGGCCATCGATCTCAAGACGCGTCAAATTTATTTGAAACATATACTAAAACGCGAGGCCAGAATTTTGGGTCTGAATCAAAACGGCGCATTATGCTTGGCACGTATGCTTTGTCTTCTGGCTATTATGACGCATACTACAAAAAAGCGCAGAAAGTCCGCACTGTGATTACCAAGGAAGTTGAAAAAGTTTTAAATGACGTTGATTTGCTTATCACGCCTGTATCGCCGCATGTGGCAATCAAACTGGGTGAGAAGAATGATGATCCTTTAGCTATGTATTTGGAAGATATTTATATGTCAACCGCGGCTCTTTCTGGTGTGCCGGGCTTGAGCATTCCAGCTGGATTTGCTCACAATATGCCGGTTGGGTTGCAGATAATGGGCAAGCAATTGGATGAGGCGTCTGTCCTGTCCGTGGCGCATCAGTATGAAAAGGCGACTGACTGGACTGAAAAATTCCCATTGTTATAATAATATTAAATGTCAAAATCCAAAATCCAAATATTAAAATTTTTGTCATTTGAAATTTGGATTTTGTCATTTGTTTTAATTATATGATATATCTAGGAGCAGACCACAACGGATTCAAACTTAAAGAGAAAATCAAAATATATTTTGAAAAGCATTCAATCAGTTATGCTGATTTAGGGGCTGATGAATTAGATAAAGATGATGATTATCCTGATTTTGCTTTATTGGTGGCGAAAAAAGTTGGATTAGAAAAAGGCGCGCGCGGGATTTTGATATGCGGTTCTGGCAATGGGATGGCGATTGCGGCCAATAAAATCAAAGGCGTGCGCGCTGCGGTGGTGATTCGTCCTGCTAGCGCGGCTCGCGCGGTTGAGGAGGACGGAGCAAATATTATGGCCTTAGGAAGCAGCGCAGTGTCTCGATTTAGAGTTATAGCGTTGGTAAAGGTGTTCTTGTCTGCTCAGCCGTCTAAAGCTGAAAGGCATATTCGCAGGATTAAAAAAATTTCAGAATTGGAAAAGTAAAACATGGCAAAAAAAACAAACATAAAACAATTAAAAGGAATCGCGAAAAAGATCCGACAGAACATAGTGAAAATGATTCTGCGCTCTGGGAGTGGACATTTAGCAGGATCTCTTGGTATGGCTGATGTTTTTACTGCTTTGTATTTTGGCGGAATTTTGAATCACGATCCAAAGCGGCCGAATATGCGCGAGCGCGATAGGGTTATAATGTCAGCTGGACATATTTGTCCGGTTCTGTATGGCGCTTTGGCTGAGGCAAATTATTTTCCAAAGCGCGAATTATGGTCTTTAAGGAAACTAGGAAGCAATCTTCAAGGTCATACTGTGTATAAATCAATTGCAGGAGTGGAGAACACGTCTGGTCCGCTGGGGCAAGGAATATCTCAGGCAGTTGGGTTAGCGTACGCGCTTCGGTATTTTGACAAATTATCCTCACGCGTGTTCTGTATTTGTTCTGATGGAGAGCATGATGAGGGCCAACTCTGGGAAGCAGTTATGTTTGCTGGAAAGCATAAGTTGTCTAATTTGGTCGTAATAGTTGATAGGAATCATATTCAGAGCGATGGAAACACTAAAGATATTATGCCTTTGGAGCCGCTAAAGAAGAAGTATGAAGCATTTAACTGGCAATGCTCTGAGGTTGATGGGAATGATATTAAGGAGGTGATTGGTGCGTTGGAAAAGGCGATTTCCTCCAAAATCGGGCCTTGGTGCGTTATCGCGAATACTATTCCGTCAAAAGGCATTAAGTTCATGGAATCAGATTATAAATGGCACGCGAAAGTGCCAACAGGCGATGAGGCAGTTGAGGCTCTGAAAGAATTAGGATTGTCATCTTTATGATAAAACAAAATTTATTAAAAAACATTTTATCAAAGCGCGTGAAACAAGAATCCACCCGTGATGGATATGGCAGGGGTTTAGTTGCGTTAGGGCATGAGAATGAAAAAATTATCGTGTTAAGCGCTGATTTGTCTGAGTCAACTCGGTGCAAGGATTTTAGCGAAGAATTTCCAGAGCGTTTCATTGAGGTTGGAGTTGCTGAGCAGAATATGGCAGGACTTGCAGCTGGCATATCTTTGGCTGGGTATATTCCGTTTATGTCATCATTCGCTGTGTTTTCTCCGGGCAGGAATTGGGATCAGATTCGGGTTTCTATTTGCTATCCGAATTTGAATGTCAAAATCGCGTCCACGCACGCTGGTGTTTCTACCGGGCCAGACGGAGCAACTCATCAGGCTTTGGAAGATATTGCTTTAATGCGGTGCTTGCCTAATATGAAAGTAATTTGCCCTGCTGATTCCATAGAAGCAGAGCGCGCGACTATCGCGGCTGCGGAAATTGAGGGGCCGGTCTATATCCGCTTGACGCGCAACGTATCTCCTGTATTTACGCAGAATTGCGGATTTGAAATTGGCAAAGCAAGCGTGTTGTCAAAAGGCGTAGATGTATCTATTATTGGGTGTGGACCATTAGTTTATGAAGCATTATCCGCGAGCAAGGAGTTATTGAAAAATCATAAAATACGCGCTGAGGTGATTAATTTGCATACTATCAAGCCCATTGATATTAAAACCATTCTCAGTTCCGCGAAAAAAACGAACGCGGTGGTGTGCGTTGAGGAGCATCAAATCCATGGCGGTATGGGGAGCGCGGTTGCGGAGGTTTTGTGCGAGCGATATCCGGTCCCTATGCGGTTTGTGGGTATGCCAGATTCGTTTGGCGAGTCAGGTGAGCCAGAGGAATTGCTTTTGAAGTATGGATTAACTAGTGATAAAA
>PCVT01000097.1 GCA_002787075.1 Parcubacteria group bacterium CG11_big_fil_rev_8_21_14_0_20_41_14 | reverse complement strand
CAATATCGGTTTGCGTGTTAAGACGGGCCTTGTTGTGCTGTGATAGAACTTTGTCGGTTTTTTGAGCCATTGCAAGATTTTGACAAAGTTTGTCATACATGATAAAAGTTATTATTAGGACTCGTGAATAAGGCATATTGACCTTTTACAATACTCAACAAAGCAGAAAGGAAATGAAATTCTTATGAAAACGAGAAAAATTGTTTCTCCGAAAGAAATACAGGAACTTGGGTATTCCAATATATCCGCCCAAGACACCGTAGTTTTTTTCTTGAATAATCCATTATTTCCTCAAATAAGTATCTTGCGCATTAATGCGACTCAAGATATTCATGAAGATTTTCTTAATGGTAGAGGCGTTTCAGAAGATAGACAAATGTTATTATTGTTTTATGATTACCCTTCTACTGACGCGCTGGTTCGTCAGCTATCTTATGAACGCAAAGAGTGGATACAAAATAGGTATGAGATGATTATTGCCAGAAGGTCATTTTTTGAAGAATTGGCAGATACAAATAATCCTTTGATGTTTTTAAAAAGACGAAATTATGATGAGAGGATATGGGATAAGGGGACGTATGGTATTTCCAATGATGACCTTTTGAATTTATGGATACGCGAGCTTTGTCACCAATTTTCCAGCACGGGTTATATTGCGTGCAAGTTTTCTTCGCGTTTCAAATCGATGTTACAAGAATCTGATAGAGATACGTTTGAAATATATAATGAATGCAAAAGGTCATCATTGGAAATACCTAACTGGATTGTTGGTGGCGGAAATCCATTCGTGCGTCTTACTTTTAGTGAGACGCACGGTGCATTACCGAAATCGTTCCAGAATGAAATTATTAGCGAGGTGAGTTCATTTTTTAAAGCAATAATAGAATCATAGGAATAGTAGATTTCCTTTTTGATTTTTCCCGTCCGCGGTTTGGATAACTGCGGGCGGTTTTTTAATTGTAGTATGTGATATAATGAGTGCATCCATGGCAAAAACATACGAACAAATAATCAAAGAACAAAGAGCATGGTTTAGCGCTGTGAGAAAAACATATTGCCCTCTTTTAAACGAAGATATTCATTTTACTTCTAAAGGGTTTCGCCATATCATGTATGATGGATTAGGGCACGCGCGTTCAAGAAAAGAGAGAATGTATAGATTAGGATTATTTCCGCTGTTAATTCCGGTTATTAAAAACGCAAAAGAGATAGTAGAATATAAAACAAAATTATCAAATAAACTCGGAAAAAATATTGAATATTGGAAATTAAGAAATACAGTCGGAAAACAAAATACAGAAGTTACTGTTATTTTGAGGAAAATAGGAACAGGGAAAATACATTTTTACAGTATTTGGAAAAAGAAAGATAAACACAATCATAATAACTAAAAAACCACCTCAATATAAGATGGTTTTTTAGACGTACCTGTTTTCGGCTTATGGAATTCCTTAGCCGAACAACCCTTTCGGGTCACAGGTACTGTAATTAGTATACTATTTTTATAGAAAAAGTCAAGAGCTAGATTTATTGTTTTCTTGATCAAGATATTTATCGCACGCCGCGATTACTGCTTGTCTTAATTTGCCTTCAATATCGGTTTGCGTGTTAAGACGGGCCTTGTTGTGCTGTGATAGAACTTTGTCGGTTTTTTGAGCCATTGCGTCGCCTTTTTTCGCTTCATCAAGAACTTCTTTATCACCGACAAGCGTTAATCGGCCTCGCTTGCTGAATGACCGAACCCATTCAATCACATCTTTATCATCGTAATTTTCAATTATTGTTTCAAGAGCGCGTTCAACTTGGCTCCAATCTTCTGATCTTCTCAATTCTTCAACTCCGATTTGAAACATAAAATCAAGCATGTCAGTGGCCTTTTGATCGCGCGCCATTGCTTCATCGTCTTGTTGATATGTCTCAACTTTTTGCTTTATATCTTTATTATAAACAATATCAGGAATATTAAGAACTGGATTTTCTACTGTTCCGTCTTCGTTTTTGTGTTCAAAAATAATATCACTGGATAATAATTCTCCAGCGCCATGCCCTGTTTTATGCACTTGCCGCGCATATTGTGAAGCTGAAGCCAAGGCCTGAAACCGATCAATGTCATTGAGTTTTTCTGACGCGATTTCGTCAGCCCGGTAAATATCCTGCAACGCGATTCCGTCTGTGAAAAGTTCTGGTTTTTTTATTTCAATTCCATCTGCGTGCAATCCATAATATTTTCCAAGTCCAAGCTCATTTATATGCTCTGATATTTCTTCCGGTGAACCGCGGTAGCGCTTGGTGCCTGCTTTTATAAACGCAAAAAACAACTTTGGGTGTTTCTTGAGCATCTCTAATGGCTGACGCATGGTATGCTCGTCATATGTTCTCAGCACTGCGTCTCCGAATCGATCTGCCTTTGACACAATGCCTTGCATGTCAAAAACCATTTTTCCTTCTTTGTTGTATTTTATTTGTCCGCCATATATGCCTACAGTGCTTTCGTAGTCCTTGGCAGGCATGCGCGATTCATTCACAATGCCGGCCACTTTTTCTCTGACCGAATCAATGGAACTATGTTTTGTTT